>QHRJ01000159.1 GCA_003220075.1 Verrucomicrobiota bacterium | reverse complement strand
AAATGCGGCGTAAAAAAGTTTTTTGGGTTCGAAATTCACGAGACATACCTAACGGAAGCAAAGCGCCGAGTTGGTGATACTCGCTCGTCCTGAGCGAAGCGAAGCGGAGTCGAATGATCCCGATGCGTTACCCTTTAGCTTTCGCGGCAGGTCCCTCGACTTCGCTCGGGATGACCGCTAACGAAGCGGTTCGCCTGCAGATCTCTGCGCGGGCGAAGATTGAAATTTCTCCAGCGATTTGACCAGATTCCCCGGCAACGGCCGGACGCGATCGAATATGCGCTCAGCTATTGGTTTTGCCGTTAAATAACCGGCGGCGAACATTTCCAAACGCGCGTCCAGATTATCGATGTAATGCAGCGCCATCGCTTCGGGTGTTTTCGGATAAACCGGCGAGCCGAATTGCATGTCGCCATGATGCGACGCGATCAGATGCAGCAAATGTAATCGGCAATCTTCCGATCGCGGCACCAGATTTTCCCACGCCCGCCCGTTCTCTTCCGTCTGCAATTTACGCCAGAGAGAATTGACCAGCTCGAGCCCGATCGAGATGTGCCCCATTAATTCGCCGCGCTCATCGAATCCCATGGTGAATCCATCTTCCGGCAGATGATTTTCCCAAAGCTTTCCTGAGTCGTGGAAGAGAATTCCGGCGAGAAGAAGATCGAGATTCAGTTGGTCGTATAACGGGCAGAGCGCGAGCGCCACGCGCATCATTTGTGCGGTGTGTTCGACCAATCCGCCGCGGCGGGCGTGATGATAATTTCGCGCCGCGGCGGTGCGGCGAAAGCGTTCACCAAAGTCTTTCAGGAATAATTCGCAAATTTCGCGCAAACGCGGATCGGAAATCGCCGCCAGCGTTTGCGCGATGAAAGCGGAATCCGCTGCTTGCCTGGCGCGAAGCTCGGCCGGCCCGGCAAGAAGATTCGCAATCTCATCCGTCGTAAGGCTTCGAGATTTCCAGGTTCTCGCTTCCAGTCCGAACTGCTGGTGCTGGGTAAATTCACCGTCGATCTCGATGAAATCGCCATCTTGCAATGCGCTGCAGGACTTGTAGTCGGGATGATTATCCCAAACCCGCAGCATCATTCGATCGCACGCATCGGCAAGGCCGATTTCGCAGTAAGGTTTCCCTTCGCGCGTCGCTCGGGCTGCTGCGCTCTCGACTTGCGCATGTAGGCGCGCCGTCACAAACCCGTTCTGCGTGCGTCGGCGAACTTCGCTGATCGTCAGCAGCTCGGTCATTCTTTGGCGCTCACGGTTTGGCCGCGCCAATCACGCCGCAGGCGAGACGACCACCGGCATTGCCAGTCGGCTGCGTTTTCAAATCATCTGCTTTTTCGTGCACAATCACCGCGTGACCCACGATCGAATCAGCCCCGGAAAGTTTCATCACTTTATCGCTCCATTCCAAATGAGCCTTGCCGGAAGCGTCTGCTTCAATGTTGCCCAGATCGCCGGCGTGCCGCTCGCTCGCGTCTGGCGCGCCGTGTTGCTTATGCATTGGGTTAAAGTGGCCACCGGCAGAATTCCCGTCGCTGGAAGAGCAATCACCGAACTCATGAATGTGGAAACCGTGCTTGCCCGGCGTTAATCCGGCGATGTCAGCGACAACCTTTACGACCTCGCCAGATTGAGTGAAGGTGACTGAACCGGTGACGTTATTACCAGCGGTGGGATGCAGAACCGCGATCGCCTTTGTTGGCTCCTGGGCGTTTGCCAGGCAAACGCCCAGTCCAAGCGCGAACAAGCCAAGAAGAAATTTCATTTTCATCCTTCAACCTACGCGGCGAAGCCCGAAAGCGAAACTGCGCTAATCGATCAACCGTTGCTGAATTCCCGCGTAAGCATCAACCCGCCGGTCACGCAGGAACGGCCAGTGGGTCCGATGTCGATTGACTGCGCTCCAATCGATCTCGGCCATGACAATTTCTTCGCGATCGACTGAACCTTTGGCGATGATTTCCCCATCCGGTCCGCAAACAAAACTTTGTCCCCAGAATTCAATTCCGTCGCCACCGGCCGGCGCTTCATGTCCGATCCGGTTGGCAACTGCTATGTAACATCCATTGGCGATGGCGTGACTGCGCTGAATTGTTTCCCAAGCGGAGTGCTGCGCTTTGCCAAATTCTTTCTTCTCGCTCGGGTGCCACCCGATCGCCGTCGGATAGAAAATGATTTCCGCCCCGCGCAATGCCGTTAGCCGCGCCGCTTCCGGATACCACTGGTCCCAGCAAACGCAGACGCCGATATTTCCGCGCGTCGTTTTCCAACTCTGAAATCCGAGATCGCCCGGCGTGAAATAAAATTTCTCATAGTAAGACGGATCATCCGGAATATGCATCTTGCGATATTTTCCCAGGATGTTGCCGTCGGGATCGAGCACCACTGCGGTATTGTGATAAACCCCGGCGGCGCGCTTTTCGAAAAGCGATGCCACAATGATAACGGATTGTGCCCGCGCGAGTTTCGTCAGTGCGTCGGTCGAAGGGCCGGGAATCGTTTCCGCTAACGAGAAGTTGTCATGGTTCTCGGATTGGCAGAAATATTGCGAGCGAAATAATTCCGGCAGACAGACGATCTCCGCGCCGCTTTTGGCTGCGTCATCGATCAATTCAAGGGCGTGGGCAAGATTCGCGTCTGGCTCCCGACCACAGCGCATCTGCACGAGCGCGATTTGCGTTGGCGAATTGTTCGACATTTCAACTGTGAATGGTGGTCAGTGACTCGTGAATGGAATCCATCCACCGATCACTGTTCACTTATCACATTCTTCACTTCACCGAATCAGCTGGCACGATCTTGATGCTTTCCACCGTCACGCGCTTCGTCGGCTTGCTCCGTTCACCGCTGTCACTCATGGTCACTTCGATGTCGCCGATCTTTCCCAGGACATCGTCCCCTTTTATGAGCTTCCCGAATGTTGTGTACTGATGATCGAGCCGGCTCACATTCGCAAGGCAGATGAAAAATTGACTGCCGGCCGAATCGGGATCGTTCGAGCGCGCCATGGAAAGAACACCGCGCTCATGGCTGCGATCGTTAAACTCCGCTTTGATTTTGTAGCCAGGATCGCCAGTTCCGTAGCGACTCTCCTTCGCCGGATCTTTCGTCAACGGATCGCCCCCCTGGATCATGAAGCCTTTAACAATGCGGTGAAACGCTGTGCCATCGTAAAATCCAGAGCGCGCCAGTTTCTTGAAATTCTCGACCGTGTTTGGGGCCACGTCCGGCCAGAATTCGGCTACCATTTCGCCCTCGCTGGTTTTAATCACTGCCACTTCGTTTGTTGAATTCATCGGTTTCTTTTCTTCGGCGTTAACCGACGCGACCACAAGTGCGGCTGCGAGCAAATTAATCAAGATCGATTTCATGACTGAAAAGTGGCGCATGTTTCGGAACTTGCGAAATCAAACCAAAGCGAGTTGAACACTTGCTCTACTTTACCGCGTGATATTCCTGGAGTGAGCGAACGTGCACTTTATTTGTTTGGAGCGATCGAATGCCGTAAACGCTGGCTTGTGCGGCGCGCAGTGTCGTCATGATCGGAATCTTTTGTGCAATGGCGGCGTTGCGAATGGTCACTTCATCTTCGCGCGGAATTTTCCCACTCGGGCTGTTAATGATAAAACTGATGTCGCCGTTTTTCACCCGGTCGAGCACATTGGGACGGCCTTCGCGGATCTTGAACACTCGGGTCACCGGCACCCGCGCCGCTTCCAGTGCGGTCGCCGTTCCGCTGGTGGCAATGATCCCGAAACCGAGGCTCACAAATTCCCGCACGACGGAAACGACGGCAGTCTTATCTGAATCCTTCACGCTGACGAAAACGTTGCCCGATTTCGGTAAGGGCGGCGGCGCAGCCATCTGCGATTTGGCGTAGGCGAGCCCGAGGTCATGATCGATTCCCATCACCTCACCCGTCGATTTCATTTCCGGTCCGAGGGAAATATCCTGGCCCTGGTAGCGCAGGAATGGGAAGACCGCTTCCTTCACCGAAAAATGCTTCGGGACAATCTCTTTGGTGAAGCCGAGCTCGGGCAAAGTTTTTCCCGCCATCACTTTGGCCGCCAGTTTCGCGAGCGGGATACCGATGGCTTTGCTCACGAAAGGTACGGTGCGCGAGGCGCGTGGATTGACTTCGAGCACGTAAACGTCTTTGCCCTTGACCGCGAATTGCACATTCATCAGACCGCGCACGTTTAACGCCCGCGCCATCGCCTTGGTGGCGGATGAAATTTCCGCTAATACGGTCTTCGTTAGCGAGAAAGTAGGAATGACGCAAGCGCTGTCGCCGCTGTGAATGCCGGCCTGCTCGATGTGCTCCATGATCGCGCCGATCACGGTGGTCTCACCGTCGCTGATGCAATCTACGTCCACTTCCATTGCATCTTCTAGAAAGCGATCGATCAGAATGGGACGGGTAGCGCGCACGTTCTGTGCGCCCTGCTTCGCATTCTGCCGAGCAGGTTGCCCAAGAATTGCAGCGTCGTCCAAAGAAGAGCCGGACAGAATGTTCGGCTCAGCGTGCGGAATGCGCGCGCTACCCAGATCAATTGCCGCCTCCACATAGCGCCGCAAATCGGTCTCGTTGTAAACTAGCTCCATGCCGCGGCCGCCGAGAACGAACGAGGGCCTAACGAGAACTGGATAACCAATGCGATTGGCGATCGTGATTGCTTCCTCCATGCTGACAGCAGAGCCGTTTGGGGTCTGGCGCAAACCAAGTTTGTCGAGCATAACGGCGAAGAGCTGGCGGTCTTCCGCCATCTCGATGCTCTCCGGCTGGGTTCCGAGAATGGGAACGCCGGCCGCTTTCAACCCATCGGCGAGGTTGAGCGGCGTTTGTCCGCCGAATTGCACGACTACCCCTTCGGGTTTTTCCTGATCGTAAATATTGAGCACGTCCTCAAGCGTGAGCGGCTCAAAATACAATTTGTCGCTGGTATCGTAATCGGTCGAAACGGTTTCCGGATTGGAATTCACCATGATGGTTTCGAAACCGAGCTCGCGCAGGGCGAAGGCGGCATGGACACAGCAATAATCAAATTCGATGCCCTGGCCAACGCGGTTGGGCCCACCACCGAGAATCATGATTTTGCGTTTACCGCTTTCGCGGCGCTCGTTCTCGCTGCCGTAGGTGGAATAATAATAAGGGGTATAGGCTTCGAACTCGGCCGCGCAGGTATCGACCAAGCGGTAGGTAGGGATGATCTTTTCCGCGATCCGTTGCGAGCGGACGGTTTTTTCGGAAACACCGTTAGCAATTGCGAGCTGCCTATCCGAAAACCCGAGTTTCTTGGCGCGGAGGAGTGCGTCATGGGTAGTGCGCGCATTCTGTGCGCTTAGCTCCGCATTTTGCGGAGCTTCTTTCGATGTATTGGACAAAGTGTCCGACACTGCGCGCGGAACGCTCGCGCTACGCTGATACCAAACCCACTCGTAATCTTCCGTCGCGGAAGCAATACCAGCGTCCCATGGGTTTCGGGTGATATACTCAAATTTCTTCTGCAGATCTGTCTCCGACCGGATCATCCGATCGTGCCACTCTTTCTCCCAGATACTGCCGTGCGATCCTTCCGCCTTATTGATCTCCCGCGCGCTGAATGTTTTGATCGAGCGAACCAGTTCGGCCAACGACCAAAACACCGGCTTGCCTTTCGCATTGTCGCCCTTGATGCCCGGCTCCCATAACACGTGGACATGATCTGGCATGACGCAGGCGGCATAGAGTTCATATCGCTCGCCATGAAAATGCTCGATCGCTTTGAGCGTAATCGATCGTGCTGCGGGGGAGAGCGCACACCGGTTTAACGTTCCAAAGGTGACCGCGTATTTCGCCCATGGTCGCTCGAAATGCGGCAACCGCCGGCGCGAATACTTCGTCCCCGCCGTTGCATCAGACAAGCCACCCCCATTTTGCCGGGTGGCGCGTACATTCTTTGCGCTTAGGCCCGCATTTTGCGGAGCTTCGCCCAATGTGTCGGACAGAATGTCCGACACTGCGCGCGGAACGCGCGCGCTACCCAATCGCTGCGCTTCCTTCACGATTTCTCCCACGTTGTGCAGGAACCAGCGATCAATTTTTGTTAGCTCGAAAATCTCCTCCACTGGCATCCCGCTCTCGAATGCTTGTGCCAGGTAAAAAATTCGTTCAGCATTCGGCACTGCCAGTTTCAAACGCAGCGTTTCTGCATCTACTTCCTTCTCATTCCCGTCGCCGATCAAACCGAAACGTTTAATCTCCAAACTGCGCAGCGCTTTTTGCAGTGCTTCTTTAAAAGTGCGGCCTATGGCCATCGCTTCTCCCACACTTTTCATTTGCGTGGTCAGAGTCGGATCGGCCTGCGGAAATTTTTCGAAGGTGAAGCGCGGGACTTTAACGACGCAATAATCAATCGTGGGCTCGAAACTGGCCGGTGTTTCGCGGGTAATATCGTTTTTGATTTCGTCGAGGGTATAACCAATCGCTAGCTTGGCCGCGATCTTGGCAATCGGGAATCCCGTCGCCTTCGACGCCAGCGCGCTCGAGCGTGAGACCCGTGGATTCATTTCGATCACGACCATGCGACCGTTCTCCGGATTGACCGCGAACTGAATGTTCGACCCGCCGGTCTCGACTCCGATTTCGCGAATCACGGCAAAGGCGGCGTCGCGCATCATTTGAAATTCCTTGTCCGTAAGCGTTTGCACCGGGGCGACTGTGATCGAATCGCCGGTGTGAATGCCCATCGGATCGAAGTTTTCGATCGAGCAAACGACGACGCAGTTATCCGCGCGGTCGCGCATCACCTCCATCTCGAATTCTTTCCAACCGACTAACGACTCTTCGATCAGCACCTCGTTGACCGGCGAGATGGCGAGTCCGCGCCCGGCTATTTCCGCCAATTCCTCCCGATTGTAGGCGATGCCGCCCCCGCTGCCGCCGAGGGTGAAAGCGGGCCGGATAATGAGCGGAAAACTTCCGATCGAATCGGCGATTTTATCGGCATCTTCGGCCGAGTGGGCAACGCCGGAACGCGGCACATCAAGTCCGATGCGCAACATGGCCTCTTTGAAGAGCTGGCGGTCCTCGCCTTTCGCAATGGCCTGCGCGTTGGCACCGATCAACTTCACATTGTGTCGGGCGAGTGCTCCATTGCGGTTCAGTTCCATCGCGGCATTGAGCGCGGTCTGGCCGCCCATCGTCGGTAGAATCGCCTCCGGCTTTTCCCGTTCGATGATGGCTTCGATCACCTCGGCCGTAATCGGTTCTATATAGGTACGGTCGGCGAACTCCGGGTCGGTCATGATCGTGGCCGGGTTCGAGTTCACCAGCACCACCCGGTAGCCTTCCTCGCGCAATGCCTTACACGCCTGCACTCCGGAATAATCAAATTCGCAGCCTTGCCCGATCACGATTGGACCGGAGCCGATGAGCAAAATTTTCTTGAGCTCGTTATTTCGCGGCATTGCGCGGCGGGAACGTTAGGCGAAAAGACGACCGCGTCACGAGAGAATCGTTATTGGAATACAGATCTGTGGCCTGTGCGCCCAGCGGGTTTGAAACCCGCTGCTGCCCAGGAGAACGAAACATTCCCGACTCGCCATTTTCAGCGGAGTGCAACTCCGCTGGGCGCACAGGCTGGAAAGCCTGTGTTTCGACGACTTCTACGCCACCGCCATACGCTGCCGATCGAGATAAACCTTGCAGATGCCTTTGATTCGAGTCAGCACGTAATAGGTGGTTTGACTGCGCACCCGCACCAGTTCGGCACCAATAATTCGAGTCACGAAATCGCTCGGCAGATCCAGAATTTCCTGCGGGGTTGCGCCTTCAAGTCCTTTGCAAAGAATCGCCGTCATTGCCCGGGTGAGGGTTTGCACTTCGGGCCCGAGCGTCATCCGAATATGGGCCTTGCCATTTTCATCGACATGCAAATAAACCCCGACGGTATCCGCGCATTCCTCGTCTTTGCGGATGTCGTGCAAATCGAATTGCTCATCTTTGCGCGGTTCCTGTTTCCCCGCGTTGTCAGCGTAGGAGACAAGGGTTTCGCGCCGCTCGTCTTCCGGGAGCGACTCGAAAAGGTTGATGATATTATTCAGCTTGGGCGGGTACATCGACCATCACAATTTACCTCGCCTTTACCCGCTGTCATTTTGCGAAGTAGTTTTCGTTTCGGAATTTCGCTTTTCATTAACGAGAGCGCTAAAGACCAGTCATTTTATCGCCACAGATCCGGGAATCACCGTGGCCTCAGCGTTGGACTGACCGGCGGAGCAAGAGTGAGCGTTGGTGTTGCTGATGGCGCTGGTGTCGCAAGAGTGGCATCGAGTCGTTTTCTGATCGCGGTAGCCTGTTCGCGGACCTTTTTCTTATTTTCGCCTTGTCGTGTTTGTTTCACTAGTGCATCTCGCTCAACGTCAAAGGCCTTGAATCGCTCCTGGCAAAATGCCTTCACCCGCGCGTCCAGATCGGCCTGAGCAGCGGCGAAACTGTCGCCTTTGCCACCTGGGAACTCGCCGGGAGCCAGCGCCGCCATTTGCCGGGCGCGGATCTCATTCAGATCCAGGAGCGCTTGAGTATAAGGCAAATCCTCCTTGAGACTGCCTGCTTTGCTCCGCCGCGAGGTCTCGTTCTTGTTGAGACCGGAAAAGATCGTCCAGTCCGTGACATAGCCATAAACGACGCCGCCCGGGCTCGATTTTGTGAGGGAGTGATAATAATAATGAAGGAACGTGCTCAGCCAAAATGACGTTTCCGGGTGAGCCTTGTCGTTGATCGGAAAGGTCGGCTGTGGTGAGCTGATGGTACGGAACAAAATCCTTCGCGATTTCATCCTGCCATGTCGGGAGAGGCGGCGGCGGCG
This sequence comes from Verrucomicrobiota bacterium, assembly GCA_003220075.1. Taxonomy (GTDB): domain Bacteria; phylum Verrucomicrobiota; class Verrucomicrobiia; order Chthoniobacterales; family UBA10450; genus AV69. Next base: position 20,445 of record QHRJ01000159.1, on the reverse strand, counting down.
GCTGTTGCGCCTGGATCGCTAACGAGACCAAGAATATAAGGAAGGGCCACGTGTCGAAATTGCATGTTTGGTTCTACTGCAACCAGCGCTCAGAAGTCATCTCATTAAGCGGGAGTACAATTTGACAAGCCCGAGAATAAGATGGTCAGGCGTATCCGCCGAATCTCGTGCGAATTAACTTACCGGTATTGCACCTGCAACACATAATTGTTAAGTCGACGATTTCTCCGACACCCCATCGGCACGGGAAAGCATCCTCCGCAAAATGCGCGCGCTACCAGTATCGAGACGTAAGCCCGCGATGATGGTAAAAGTGTGCCCATTCCGCGAATAAATCGTGACCCAACGCCCGCGACCGCGTTTCCCGTAACGACGAAAATCATTCGAGGGCAACGGCACGTCCAGTAATCCCGCGTAATGCAAGGCGAACGAAACGGCGCCGGAACAGTCGTATCCGTAATCGTTAAACGAGCCGTGGCCACCACCCCATACGTACGGTTTGCGTCGCAACGTGTTCACGGCCCAAATCGCGTTTTTGATGTTATCGGGCGCCCGTGACGGTGCGTAGGCGATTCCATTGCGCAAAGTCGCGCGATACCCCGCCACCACTGGCCGATTCAAGTTAATTTCCGGGAACGCATTTGTTGTTTCGAGATCGTCTTTGTCCTCGACTGACTCAGCGCGCGGCGCCAGTACCGGTTGCGAACGCGGTGCGTAATAGGCAACGCGAATTGGTTCGGCGCGCGGCGAAGCATCAGCCGTTTCGCGCAGCGAGAATGGCTGCAGTGGAACACCAAAAGACCCGCGTCCGCCTGAAGTACGTTCTTGTGCATGCGCGGTCCCGGCGCAGACAAAAAAGGCCGCGACTAGCGCGACGAGGCACCACTGGAACCTGACAGTCGCAGCTGACATGCTTCATCATGCAGCTTGTACTGCGCCAACTTGGCGCTCGCGACTGCGGCGGCTCAGTGTCGCGCCATCCCAAGTTGCGCGAAAAGAAATGAATATTGATCCGCGAGCTGCTTGATTCGCTCGCTCAAGGCTGTTCCGATTCCATGTCCGGAGCTCGTGCTGGTGCGTAGCAAAATCGGATTGCTCGATTTGTTAGCTTCGTCTAGTCGCGCCACCATTTTGCGCGAATGATAAGGTGCAACGCGTCCATCATTCGCCCCGGTCATGAACAAAATGGAGGGGTAATTCGTGCCATCGGCGACGTGATGATAGGGCGAGTAGGCATAAAGGGCCTTGAACTGTTCCGGGTCCTTGACCGTTCCGAATTCGGTAACATTGAACGCGCCGTTGGGAGCGAGCTCCACCCGTAGCATGTCGTAAATCCCCACCGTCGACACCACCGCGCGCACCAGATCCGGGTGTTGCGTGATCATCGCTCCCATGAGCAGACCACCGTTACTGCCGCCGAGGATTGCCAGTTTTTCCGCGCGTGTCCATTTCTCGTTAATTAAATATTGAGCGGCAGCCGCGAAATCATCGAAGACGTTTTGCTTCTTGATCAGGTTCCCCGCCTTGTGCCACTCCTCGCCGAATTCGCCGCCCCCGCGGATATTCGCGATTATCAAAACGCCGCCGCGATCGAACCAGAGCCGCCGCGTAAAATCAAAGTTCGGCTGCATGCTGATGCCGTAGCCGCCGTAGCCATAAAGCAGCACCGCATTATTCCCATCGAGCTTCGTTCCCTTCCTGCGAATGATGTTCAACGGAATCTTCGTGCCATCCTTTGAAGTCGCCATTTCCCGACTCACTTCGATGTCCGCAAATGAAATTGGTGAGCTATCGACCAACGCCGTCTTTTTTGGTGGAGAATTTCCCGTGAGATGGAACCAGGCTGCCGGTTCGGTATAGCTGACATCGCGAAAGAGAAGCGAGTTATCTTCCAATGATTCCATCTCCGTGACGGCGGAGATGTTGGGAATGGGCACAATCGTCTCGCCTTGGCCGTCCAAGCCAAAGCGCCGAATCTGCGAAGGTCCGCCGAGCAGATCGCCGACATAGAGTGCGTCGCCGGTCGGTTCCATGAACTGAATTACCGCGTTGCCGGGCGAAACGATCACCGTCGCATTCTCGAGCTCCGGTTTATCGAGGGACGCCCGCAAAATTTTCCCACGCGGCGCGTCGGCCCGCGAAAGCAGATAAAGCGCGTTGTCGCGCCCGATCCGCGCCCCTTTAATTTGATCGCTGAATTGTGTTAGCTGCTTCCAGTTCCCATCCGGCCCGAGCAGGTAATGCGCGAAGTCGCCGCCATCGCCGTTCGCCACGGTGGCGAGAATGTATTTTCCGTCATGAGAGGCTTCGAGCTTGATCTCGGCGATGCGGGGAAAATCTTTGCCGATAGAATAGGTGTCCTCGGAATCGGCCGTCCCGATTTTATGAAAGTAAACCTGCTGATAAAAATTCAGGTCCGCATCTGCTCGTTCGCCTTTGCGGGGAAATCGCGTGTAATAAATTCCGGTCCCATCGGCATTCCAAGCCGCGCTGCCGCCGGCGGTGGGATATTGCACGTGCGCAATTGAATCTTTTAGTGGTTTGCCGGTCGCGGTTTCGTAAATGTGCAACGTTCCATCTTCGCTGCCGCCTTGCGAGATCGACATCGCCACATATTTGCCGTCGTGCGACGGAACGAACCAATCGATCGCGGTCTTACCCGATGGATCGAGCTTGTTGGGATCGAGCACCATCTTCTCCGATTTCGGGTCCTCGGCCGAGGCGAGCGTCACCAGCATTTGCTGTTGCTTTGGTGGTTGAAACTTGCGCGCGAACAAAATACCCGGCCGCGAAACAATTCCGGAATAGCTCGGCGAAGTTTTCGCGTACCAATCGGTCAATTGTTTCTCGATCGCGGCACGGTCTGGCAACTTGTCCAGGTACTCGCGCGTCCGCCGACTCTGTGCATCCGACCAGGCTTTAACCGCCGGATCATCATCTTGCTCCAACCATTGATAATTATCTTCAACCTTCACACTTTGGTATTCATTGGTGACCGGTTTCTTCAGCGTTTGCGGGATTGGTTCTGCATGAGACAAATTCGAAGCCACCACCCAAACCGCGCCGACGACAACGAGCGAAAAGAAAATTCTCATTAAGATAAAAAACGCGCACTCGCCGTTGGGTTCAAAGACAATCAGCTTTCGGCGGATTCGGGGACTGCCTTTTCCGCCGCTTGAAACCCAATCTTCGAATGCGTGCCGTCGCAAAACGGCTTGGTGGTGGACGCGCCGCAACGACAAAGTGCCATCCGCTTCTCCACCGGAAACGCGTTTCCGTCCGCGTCGATGAGCTCAACGGCTCCCTTCACAATGTAAGGGCCGTTCTTAATTGTCTCGATAGTTACTTCAGCCATGATGGATGCAATCTAATCGAGTAGTGTGCACTCCGTCCACTGGAGCGAGATTCGCTGTCTGTCATCCTGAGCGAAAATGCCAGTCCGGCTCGGACCGAAGGATCCCGATGCGAAACCTTTAAGATAACTTCACGGAATCCGTCGGTCCGAGCCGGACTGGCGGTGTCGCTCGGGATGACAAAAGGGTCGATTACCCGCCGTCGAATGCGTTTTTCAGCCACTCACCAAATTGGCGGAGCAAAAGGCCGAGCGCTGCGCCCGGATTTTCTTTGAGCACTTCCATGATACGCGGACTTAAGTCTTGCTGCGGTGCGTCGGTCGTTCCGGACAAATGCACCGTTGTCCACAGGTAGCCATCGTGTTCGTGTGGAAAAACTTCTTCCGGTTTCGGTAACCAATCCAGCAAATGGCGCGCAACTCCAAGTTCGATCGTACCGCTTAACGCTTTCTTTCGATCTGAATCCTCCCTTCTGCGCGAAATTTTCCTCTCTCTTCGATTGCGATGTTTTTGATTTCCGCGCTTGGATAATTCCACGCCAAGGCGAAGGAACAATCATTTAACGTTAACCGCTCAAGTGCTTTCTCGTTTGTGATCTTCGCGACGTTTTCCAGAAACGGCAATTCGATGATACGCCCGCCGTTCACGCGCAAGGTTGCTTCGCCGACCGAGCTTTCCAGCTTCGGATTTTTGCCGCGCCATAAAATCTTTCCCGAAGCCTTACCCCCGACGTGCTCCTGCCACCCTTTCGGCAGCCATTCGTCAACTGGAATGTGTTCAAAGCTAAAATTGAAATCGACGCTCCGGTCCTCACCGGTGCCCGCAGTTCCCTCAGCGTGAATGCTTCCGCTCGCGTCGCCACCCGGCTGCAGATCAAGATTGTAAAGCGTGAGCAATTTCCGGTCGATGAGCAGATGTGTGTCGCGCAATTGCAAATTCGGACTCAACGCCATCTTTAAAGTTCCGCCGCTCGCTTGATAGTTGAAATCTCGGCCATGCGGCGTGATCGCGAGGCGCGTGCCGAGGAATCCGCCTTTCTCGCCCCGAAAACGCCAGGTCACGTCGGCCGGATTCGCTTCGACTTGCCTAAGGTAAACGCGCCGCGGGAGGAAAACGTGGAACCAGGGTTTGGCCGGGCTCGGCTCCGGGCTGGGCATGTAGGTTTGGATTTCGACCTCACCTGAATCGATATGGACGTCGTCGAGCTGCCAGCGCCTAAAGAATACTCCCCATGGATTAAACCTGGCGGTGATGCCATGCGCATCGATCGCGCGGAGCGCCTTGCGGCCGCTGTCAGCTTGAAAGCGGTCGGCCCCGGCGGTGAGAAAACCTTTGCGATGAATCGGCGCGTAATGTCCGTCCGGGAAATGCAACCCTTTGGCCGTTTCTTTTTCCAATTCCGTGCGAAAACCATCGCTCTCGATGTAGTGAGTTAACTGCGGATTGAGCCAGGCAATTCCAATCGCGCCAGCGATTAGCAAAATTGCAACCGCTCCGACCGCCCAACCTTTGCGCCGCATGATTGCGCTAGGGGGTCGGCGCGGTCAGAAGATTATTCGCGGAGTAAAGCACACCATTTTTCATCACGCTCTCAATGTCCGAGGCGCGTGCGATGTCATCGGCCGGATTGGAATTCAGGATCACGAGGTCGGCGAAATATCCCTTTTCGATTCTGCCGATGTGCGCGCCGGTTTCGCCGCCGAACAATTGCGCGGCGTTCGAAGTAGCACATTGCAGGATCTGCATCGGCGTCAGCCCGGCTTCCTTCATTAATTGAAACTCGCGGAATAAAGCCGGCCCGTGAATGGTGCCGATGTTTCCCGCGTCGGTGCCGGCCGCGATCGTAACTCCAGCGTTTTCCAGTGTTTTTAGATTCTTGAGTGCGACATCGTAGGTTTTCTTAATGCGCTCGAGCGTCTCGTCCGGCTTGGCCAGCGCCGTTTTGATCCGCTCGGGCAGTTTGTCCGGCGGGATCTTCGTCACATCGAGCGACGCGATCACTTCCGGATTTCCCCACGCTTTTTCTTCGGGAGTAAGGTTGAGTTTGTTGGCGAAGGTGCGGCCGTAGCGCTCGAAGACAACGAGCGTCGGACACAAAATCGTTTGCCGATCCTTCAGTAACTTCACGAAGGCGTCATCGACGGGTTTGTCGATAACACCGTGCACAAGGACATCGGCCCCTTCCTCAACGGCGGCGCGCGCTGTTTCCAATTCAGTTGCATGAACGGCTACGCGAAGCTTATGCGCGTGACTTTCTTCAATCGTGGCGCGCACAATCGGCCGGAACGACCTAACCGGATGATCCTGGTCGACGATGTACCAGATTTTAACCAAGTCCGGATTCTGCGCGGCGAGTTTGCGCACGAACTCGCGCGCTTGATCGGGGGTATCGATCTTCACGATTGGCGGATCGCCAAGATCGAGTTTCTCGCGCGAGACGCTGGAAATTAACGGTCCGGCCACCGCCACGCGTGGCGCTTTGGCGGTCGAATCCGCAGTTTTCCGCACCTCGAAATTCCACATTGGCCCTCCGACATCGACGACGCTGGTAATGCCGCAGCGCAAATAGCGCGCAAAAGTGTCGGCTAAATGCGATTTGATCCAGCCTACTTCGTCTTTATACGCCCGGACGCTGTTGAGATCTGCGCCGTCCGGCCGGGTGAAAAGATCACCCGACTGGAAGAAATGCACATGGGTATCGATGTAGCCAGGCAGAATGACTTTGCCGTCGCACTCGATCCAGCGGGAGCCGACTGGGACACCGCTTTCCTTGCGGCTGGCGATGCTCTCGATTTTGTCGCCATTAATTACGACAACGGCGTTCTGAACAATCTTGCCGTCCGCCGGGTTAATCGCGGTGCCGCCGACCAGGGAAATTTTCTGAGCGAGCGCGCTGGTCGCAAGCGCCGCTCCTATGAGGAAAGCAGCAATTCGATTCATAAGGGAATAGTATCGTGAGCTGATTTGGTCCGGACAATTCGATCGGCCTCGCGTTCGAGTGGCGCGTAGTCGACAGCTCGAGGGCGGAGATAAAATTCTTCGATGACAATTTTGCTCAGCGCAGCCGCTGGCAAAGCCAGAATGGCGCCGGCCAGCCCAAAGAGCCAGCCCATCGCGACGGTGAAAAACAAAATAAGCACCGGGTTTAATCGCATTTCTTTTCCAAGAATGTAAGGCACGAGGAAATTCACCTCGATCTGTTGCACGAACAAGATCGCCGTCAGCGCGAGCCAGAATTTCGTCACGCTAATGCTTAAGGCGACGAATAGTATCGGGAAGGCAACCAGCACCGGCCCAATGTTTGGCAAGAATTCGCCGAAAAACGCGATCACGCCGAAAACGAATGCCGGCTGCACTCCCACGGCCCACAATAGAATGCCAGTAGACGCACCGGTGATTACGCCATTGATGGCCACGCCACGCGCCCACGCCGTCATTTGTTCCATCATCCGGATGAGAGTACGCCGCGCTTTTTCGCGATGACGATCTGGTATTACCGCCAGATAACCAACGATCAGCGGCCGCGGATTTGAAAGCACAAAAATCAGAAGGAGAACGGCAAAAACGAAAATAAAAACCCCGCCGACCACTCCAATGGTTGAACGCAGGAGCACGTTCGCCATTGTGCCAGCCTGGTTGCCGACCGTGGCGGCAATTTGGTCGGCCTGCGGCAAGGCGTTTTGCAATGCGGGGTAGCGCTCGGTGAAATCGGCGATATGGGCACGAATCGATTGCCAAGCGTTAGGAGCGCGCTGTATCAACAATTGTAATTCGTCCGTAAAAGTAGGCACTGCTACCGCCACCACTAGGACCACGATTGTGGCCAGCGCGACCAGGACAAGAGCTACACCGGCCCAGAAGGAGCCAGCCAACGATCAGGAGCACGACCAGGATGAGAAGCCGGCGCCCGTCCCGGTAAGCGAAGGGGCCCAGTTCGTCGTGTTTCTCCTGCGGTGTTGAATTTGTCATGAATGGAATCCAATACGGCGCTTTGGCTTTCCGGATGGCGTCATTAATTCGCGGATGGCATCCAATACGATCTTGAATTGGGCATCGTATTTTTTCTCGAAGGCGTCCCTCACGCTGCCGTTCTAGCACCATGCTCGTTGGTTGAACAGCGGCGAAGCTCTCGTTAAGATCGGGCCCGTCGCTACAGAAATCTCAACAGGCTGGAAGCCTGTTTGCCGGACAGACCAGAGGCCTGTCTTCTGAGCCGCTATAGATCACCGCGTTACTTGCGAAACGGCGTTCTTCATCTACACTAGGCACTTCGTTTATGGCTGAGAATGCAGAAGCGGTGGATCTCAAGGAGTTCCAATTGCATGAGAAGGACACGGGCAGCGCTGACGTCCAAGTGGCGTTGCTGACGAAACGGATCACGCAATTGACCGAACATCTCAAGATCAACGCGAAGGACCATTCTTCGCGGCGCGGCCTTTTGAAAATGGTCGCGCAACGCCGCAGCCTGCTCGATTACCTGAACCGCTCGAAAAGCGAGCGCTATAAGAAGGTGATCGACAAGCTGAATCTGCGGAAGTAACCGCAGTTTTCCGCCTCGAAGCCGAACGAAATAAAACTGCAAGGCCAGGCCGATAAGGCACCTTGGGTTTTAGGTTTCAGGGCCGAACAGAGTTTCGGAATTGACACCTACAATCAGGGTGACCGGCCTGGATTCTCGCACATCCAGGAAAGTAAAAATGCAACACAAGGTCACGGCGCAAATAGGCGCCAATTCTATCTCTATTGAAACCGGCAAGATCGCAAAACTGGCCGATGGCTCGGTCGTAGTTTCGTGCGGTGAAACCATGGTGATGGCGAGCGCGGTCTCGGCCACCACCATTAAGGAAGGTCAGGATTACTTCCCGCTCATGGTCGATTATCGCGAGAAAGCGGCGGCCGCGGGAAAATTTCCCGGCGGTTATTTCAAACGCGAAGGACGTCCGACGGAAAAAGAAACGCTCACTTCGCGCATGACCGACCGACCGCTGCGCCCCCTCTTCCCGCAAGGTTATTTTTACGACACGCAGGTCATTTCCATTCTGCTCAGTGCCGATGGTGAAAATGATCCCGATATTCTGTCGATGAACGGAGCGTCGGCCGCGCTTTGCGTTTCTGACATTCCATTTAAAGGGCCGATCGGAGCGGTGCGCGTAGGGCGAGTGAATGGCGAATTTGTCGCGAACCCGACCCACGCTGTGCGAATCCAGAGCGACCTAGATCTGATTTACGTCGGCACTGAAAACGATGTCATCATGATCGAAGGCGCCGCCAACGAATTGCCGGAAGCGGAATTCGTGAAAGCGCTGGAGTTCGCTCACGGACACGCGCGCGAGATGATCCGTGCGCAAAAAGAACTGGCGGCACAAGTTGGCAAGCCGAAACGCGAGATGCCGCTGCTGAGCGTAAAGCCGGAACTGCTCGAAATCGCGTATCAGGTCGCTGGCGATCGCATTGAGGGCGCGCTCTACACTCAGGGCAAGGTTGCGCGCTCAAAGGCGGTGGAAGCGTTGCGCCAGGAAGTTAAAACGGCGGTGCTGCAGAAATATCCCGAGGCGGATGATTTCGCCATTTCGCAGGCCTTCGATTACGTCCAGAAAAAGGCCTTTCGCGTCAGTGTCCTGGAAAAACAGAAGCGGATGGATGGACGCGGCTATCAGGATTTGCGTCAAATCAGCTGCGAAGTTGGAGTGCTGCCACGCGCGCATGGCTCAGCCATTTTTCAGCGCGGCGAAACGCAGGCACTGGCTCTCGCCACTCTCGCCCCGATCGAGGAGGCGCAAATGATCGACGCCTACGGCGGCGGCGAACAATCGAAACGGTTTTTGCTGCATTACAATTTTCCGCCGTTTTCAGTCGGCGAAACTGGCAGGTTTGGCGGCGCGAGCCGGCGCGAGATCGGCCACGGCGCCCTGGCGGAACGTTCGCTCGAGCCGGTGGTACCAAGCGAAAATGAATTTCGTTATGCCATCCGTATTTCCAGCGAAGTAATGGAATCGAACGGCTCGACTTCGATGGCGAGCGTGTGCGGCGGAATGCTCGCGCTCATGGACGCGGGCGTGCCGGTGAAAGATGTGGTCGCTGGAATTTCCGTCGGTCTCGTTACCGAATACGACAACGATCAACTGAAACGTTACGAGCTTCTAACCGATATCATCGGCTCCGAGGATCATTTCGGTGACATGGATTTCAAACTTTGCGGAACGGCCAAGGGCGTCACCGGTTACCAGCTCGATCTGAAATTGCCTGGGATCAGCTTGAAAATTCTCAACGAAGCGATCCAACGCGCGAAGGAAGCGCGCAGCAAAATTCTCGAGATCATGCGTGGCGCAATCGACAAACCGCGTGCCGAACTTTCGAAATATGCGCCTCGGATCGAGACGATCAAAATTAATCCTGAGAAAATCGGCGCGCTCATCGGGCCGGGCGGCAAAACGATCAAAGGCATCGTGGCGGAGACCGGCGCCGAAATTAACATCGAGGACGACGGCTCGGTCCATATCTACGCGACCAGCGGCGAATCGATGGCGCGGGCGAAGGAAATTATTGGCGGGATGACGCGCGAGATTGAGATCGGCCAGACCTATCAGGGCCGCGTCGTTTCTGTAAAAGAGTTCGGCGCGTTCGTGGAAGTATTCCCAGGCAGGGACGGGCTGGTGCACATTTCCGAGCTGGCGGACTTCCGTGTGAAACGCACGGAAGACGTTGCAAACGTGGGCGACATCATCTGGGTAAAATGCATCGGCATTGATGACAAGGGAAGGGTCAAGCTGTCGCGCAAAGCCGCGTTGAGAGAACGCGCCGAAGCCGAGACCGGCCAGGTCCCTGAGCCCGCGCACGACGGCGCGGGGCGGTAAGGTCTGCGAGACGCGATTGTAGCCGCGGTCGCTGGCCGCGGCTCTTTGCCGAATCCATAAACTTAGCTACAACATGGCAGGATGCACAAGCACCTGCAGCGACTCGATCGCATAAGGATTGAGTGTCCTATCTATTTCGTCACAGTGTGCACGTTTAGGCGCCGACCGATCCTAGCGCGAGATGCCATAGCCAAGGTTCTGGTGGACGAACTGCGCCACGGACGGGAGCGCCATGGATGGGCAATTGGTTCGTACGTCATCATGCCCGATCACGTGCATTTTTTCTGTGCGCCGCAGCGTCATGCGAAGACGCTTTCTGGTTTCATGCGGGAATGGAAATCGTGGACGAGCCGCAGGATTCGGGCGGTTCTGCCGCGGCCAACGACCGCAGCTACAAAAATGGGCGCGGATACCAGTTTGTGGCAACGCGAGTTCTTTGATCATGTTCTGCGTTCGGAAGAAAGCTACGGAGAAAAATGGAACTATGTGCGCGACAATCCGGTGCGGGCGGAGCTCGTAAAGTCATCAGATGATTGGCTTTATTTCGGCAGCATCGAATCTTTGGAACAATGGCCATGAAAGCCGGCTTTCTCGAAAAATTAATCGGGCGGCTCGGCAAGATCGGCCCCGAGGAGGTGCAGAATTATTTGTTGCGCCTGGCCCAGGAGAAGGGATTTCTTGAGACGGTTTTTAATGCCATCCAGGAGGGAATTGTTGTTACCGATTCATCTGGGCGAATCACTTACCTCAATGACGCCGCCTGCGAGCTTTTCGGCCTCGATGGCGAAGGTTCGATTGGCAAACAGCTCGACGAACGAGTAGGCGGTCTCGATTGGAACGCGCTTACTCACAGCGGTGGTCCGGTTACCCGCGACCTCGAGATTTTTTATCCGCGAAACCGGTTCATCAACTTTTACATCGTGCCGCTGGTGATCGAACCACGGGATGCTGCCGCAACCGAACCCGATAATCCCGACCAGCCGGGATCAGCGATCCCGGTTACAACAGAGCAGGTCGGCTACGCTATCATCATGCGCGATATTACCGAGAGCCGCCGCACCGCGGAGAAAACGATCGAGAGCGAGCGGTTGAATGCGCTCACCTTGCTGGCGGCGGGTGTAGCCCATGAGCTGGGCAATCCGCTCAATTCCCTGAATATTCATCTCCAGTTAATGGAACGGCAGACGCGCAAGCTCAAGAGCAAAGCGAGCGACGAACTCCAGCATTCCATCGAGATCGCGCGGGGCGAAATCAATCGGCTCGATTCCATTGTCACCCAATTCCTCCGCGCGATCCGGCCGTCGCGTCCACAGCTTCAGCCGGAAAATATCAACGCCATCGTGGAGGAAGCGGTGCGCTTTTTCTCGGCCGAGATCGAAGCGCGCGATATCGTGGTGGAAACGGAATTGCGCTCCGATTTGCCATTGCTCCAGCTTGATCGCAACCAAATGAAGCAGGCCTTTTACAACGTCATCAAAAATAGTTTCGAAGCGATGAGACGACGCGGCATTTTGCGGATTCGCACGGACATGGATGAATCGCATGTGCGGGTCAGTTTCATCGACACCGGCGGAGGAATGTCGGCGGAAACGTTAAGCCATGTCTTCGAGCCTTATTATACGACCAAAGAAAGCGGCACCGGCCTCGGTTTGCTGATCGTGCGACGGATTGTGCGCGAACACGGCGGCGAGCTCGCGATCGAAAGCACCGAGGGTAAAGGATTGACCTTGACCATTCGCCTCCCCTTCAAGGAGCAACGCGTCCGCATGTTGGAAGCGGGCGACCGGAATCCGGGGGACGCTGAGACGCGCGCGAACTAATTTGAGAGATTGAGTGATTGAGCCAGAATTGCTCAACGTGAAAATTTGACGCGCCCTTGGAATGCAGCCAACGATTTTGATTGTCGATGACGAAAAGCATACCCGCGACGGGTTGCGGCGTTTACTCGAAGACGCATACGACGTTTATGTCGCCGAAGACATCGGCGGCGCGATAAGTGTGCTGGAACGCGAAACGGTCGACTTGCTGCTGACCGATCTGCGGCTGGCGGGTGAAGATGGAATGCAACTAATCGAGCGCGCTCTGAAAATGCCGCACCCGCCCATCTGCATCATGATGACGGCTTACGGTTCAGTCGATACCGCGGTGGAAGCGATGAAACGCGGGGCCTACGATTTCGTAACAAAACCGCTCAACCTCGACAAAGTCGAAATCCTGATCGCTCGCGCGCTGCAATCGCGCCGGACGGAACAGGAGAATCGCATTCTGCGCCAGCAAATCGATGAACGCTTTGGCCTGGAAAATATTTTGGGCGAATCGCTCGCGCTGCGGGAAGTGCTGGACACGATCCGGCAGGTGGCGCCCTCTTCGGCGAATGTTTTGATCGAGGGGGAGAGCGGCACCGGCAAGGAACTGGCGGCGCACGCGATTCATAATTTGAGCCGGCGCAATCAGGCGAAATTCGTAGTGGTGCATTGTGCGGCGTTGTCGCCGACTTTGCTGGAAAGCGAATTGTTTGGCCACGAGCGCGGCGCCTTTACCGGCGCGCACGAACGGCGAATCGGAAGGTTTGAGCAGGCGAATGGCGGCACCATTTTTCTCGACGAGATCGGCGAGATCGATCCGAGCACCCAGGTGAAATTGTTGCGGGTGATGAGCGAGCAACGCGCCTTTGAACGCGTTGGTGGCACGCAAACCCTGCGCGCGGATGTCAGGGTGATCGCGGCAACGAACAAGAACCTTGAGCAAATGGTGCGGGAGGGAAAATTTCGCGATGATCTTTATTTTCGCCTTAACGTCGTGCGCATCACCATGCCGCCGCTGCGTGCGCGCAAGGAGGATATCCCACTTCTCGTTAGATCATTCCTACGGCATTTCTCGAAAGCGAATGAGAAACCGATGCTCGATATCACGACCGACGCAATGAATACACTTTTGGCCTATGATTGGCCGGGAAACGTGCGCGAGTTGCGCACCGCTATCGAGCACGGCGTAGTGATGGCGAGCGGGCCCAAAGTTATGGTGCGCGATTTGCCGCGCGCGATCCGGGAAGCGGCGGGAACTGCGGCTGGCGCGATCTCGATTTCGGAAACGGCGAATCCGCTCGATCTGGCAGAAACAGAAAAACGGCTTATCACCCAGGCGCTCGCTTCAACGGGCGGAAACATTACTGCCGCGGCCACTCAACTGGGAATCAGCCGCCGCACTTTACACCGTAAACTAAACGAAATGAATGCGCAGGGCCGGAATGTGCGGGAGCAGGCGCGCGTCGCAAAAAAACGCACAAAATAGAGCATGCCGGGCGACGCCGATTTCATTCAGAAGGTCGTCCACATGCTCGAGGCCGGTAAGATGGCGGTATGCGTCAAGCGCTCGCTGGGAGGTGTCGCCAGCGCTACCCTGGGGGTTTTACCCTTTGTATTATTTTCTCGGCCTTGCTACTTCCCAGGCGATGGTTTCCCCACAGTTTCCGGTTTACGAATACCACATCGGGACGTTGAATTAGCCGGGTGAGCGACAACAGAAAGATTTTTGGAACGGATGGCGTTCGCGGCGTCGCCAACGTCGAGCCGGTTACAGCCGAGACTGCGCTCAAGCTCGGTCGCGCCGCCGCGCATGTTTTCCTGAAATTGAATCCGCGGGCGCACCCGGGCGGGACGCGACCAAAGATTGTGCTCGGCAAAGACACCCGGCTCTCCGGTTACATGCTCGAAAATGCGCTCGTCGCCGGTATCACGTCATTGGGGGTGGATGTGCTTGTGATCGGCCCGTTGCCCACTCCCGGCGTCGCTTACATCACCCGCTCACTGCGCGCCGATGCGGGGATCGTTCTCTCCGCTTCGCATAATCCCTATGCCGACAACGGAATTAAATTTTTCCGCCACGACGGCTATAAGCTCGATGATCAGGTCGAGCAGCAAATTGAGCAGCTCGTGTTCAGCGGCGAGATCGATTCAATCCGCCCGACCGCGGGCAAAATCGGCCGCGCCACCCGAATTGACGACGCTCTTGGCCGTTATGTCGAATTTGCCAAGCAAAGTTTTCCGCGCGGAATGACTTTGGAAAAAATGCAGATCGCGGTCGATGTCGCGAATGGCGCCGCCTACAAATCCACGCCCTGCATTTTGCGCGAGCTTGGCGCGGATATCACCGTCGCGCACAACACGCCTAACGGAACCAATATCAACGCCGACTGCGGCAGCACTCATCCGGAGGAAATTCAGCGGGTGGTTAAGGAATCCGGCGCCCACGTTGGTATCACCCACGATGGCGACGCAGACCGCGCTTTGTTGTGCGATGAAAACGGCGAACTGGTTGATGGCGATGAAATTCTGGCCATCGCCAGCGTTGATTTATTGCGCGCGCAAAAATTACGAGACAGCACTCTGGTTGCGACGGTGATGAGCAACTTTGGGCTCGATGAAACCCTCGGGGCACACGGAGGCAAAGTTATTCGCACCAAAGTGGGCGATCGCTATGTGCTTGAAGAAATGATGGCGCGCAATCTCAATGTCGGCGGCGAGCAAAGCGGCCACATGATTTTTCGCGATTTCACCACCACCGGCGACGGCATCATCAGCGCGCTCCAAGTTTTGCGGATCATGAAGGAAAGCGGAAAACCATTGAGCGAGCTGAAAGGGTGCCTGAAGAAGTATCCGCAGGCACAGCGAAATTTGCGGGTGAAACGTAAGCCGCCGCTGGAAGAGTTGCCGGCGGTGATGAAACTGGTCGGTGAAACCGAGCGGCAACTCTGCGGGAAAGGCCGCGTCCTTTTGCGCTACTCCGGAACGGAACCGAAAATTCGTTTGCTGATCGAAGGACGCGAACCGGACGAAATTGATCGGCAGGCAAATCGGATTGCGGAAGCGATCGAGGAAGCGATTGGAGCGAAATGAGAGCCCCGTCATCCCGAGCGAAGCGCAGCGGAGTCGAGGGATCCCGTTGGGTTACCTTTAAGGTTGCGCGACGGGATCCCTCGACTTTGCTCGGGATGACAACTTAAAATGACGCTTTCTCAAGTACTCGAAGCGCTCCTTTTCAGCGCGCAAAAACCGCTGACCACAGCCGAGCTGCGCGAGGCGCTCACCAGTGCTGGCGAAGGTGACGAGCTCGTTCCGAATGAATTCGCGCGCGCGAAGGAAGCGGAAATTGCGGTCGCGCTCGAGGAACTAAAAGTTGACTACACACTGGCGCCGCGCGGCTTCCAGCTGGTGGAAAAAGCAGACGGCTGGCAGATGGTTAGCCATCCCGATTGTGCACGCTGGGTGCGCCAGCTTTTTCCCGGTCCGAAACCGGCGCGATTGTCGCCGCCGGCGCTGGAGACACTCGCCATCATCGCCTATCGCCAACCCATTACCCGGGCCGATGTCGAAGCGGTCCGCGGCGTCACTGTCGCAGGTGTGCTGCAAAATTTGATGGAGCGTGGTCTGGTAAAAATCAGTGGGCGCGCGGAATTGCCAGGGCGTCCATTGCTCTATGAGACGACGCAATTTTTCCTGGAGCATTTCGGTTTGCGGAATCTCGACGAATTGCCGAACGCCGAAGAATTGCGTACGCACTATTTGCCGACAGCCCAGCCGAAGCGGGAGATCGCCCCGGCTGACGCTGAGCGGGCGGAACAAACTCAAAACGCGGAAGTTGTGCCGGCGCCGCAGGATTGACTTGGCTCGTGATCTGCGAAACGATTTGAGCACATCAATCTTATGAAAATTTCCATTTTCAAAATTGGCACCTCGTTGCTCGGTCTGGCCGCGATTTATTCGCTGAGCGGCTGCAATAGTTACAACCGGCTGGTCATTCTCGAGCAAAACGCGAACAAGAAATGGGCAGACGTGCAATCGGTCTATCAGCGGCGCGCCGATTTGATTCCGAATTTGGTGAACACCGTGGCTGGCTCAGCAAATTTTGAAAAATCTACGCTCACGGAAGTGACCAATGCCCGCGCCAGCGTAGGTCGGGTCCAACTGGATCCGAACAAGGCGCCAGAGGACGCGGAGCAGTTGAAGAAATTTCAGGCCGCGCAGGGACAATTAAGCAACGCGCTTTCGCGGTTGCTGGTAGTGAGCGAAAATTATCCGCAATTGCGGGCTACGGAAGCATTTCAAAACTTGCAGGCGCAACTCGAGGGAACAGAAAATCGAATTTCGGTGGAGCGCAACAATTATAACAGCGCGGTGCAGGATTTGAATACGGCGCTGGAAAGATTTCCCACCAACATGTTGAACAAGATGTTTGGATTTAAGCCTCGTGCATTTTTCCAGGCCGAAGCCGGTTCGGAAAAGGTGCCGACGGTGAATTTTAACTTTGGAAGCCCGGCACCGGCGCCAGCTGCGACAGCAGCGACGACACCATAATTTTTGCCCGTCATCCTGAGCGAAGCGCAGCGGAGTCGAAGGATCCCGTGGAATTGACCTTAAAGATTACGCAACGGGATCCCTCGACTTCTCTCGGGATGACGCGGTGGGGCAAACGATTATTTTTTGCAGTCGTTGCCATCCTGGCGGGCGCGATTTGCGCGCACGCCGCCGAAGTCATCCCGCCGAAACCGGACCGTTATTTCAACGATTACGCTGGTGTCGTTTCGCGCGGTGTCGCCGAGCGGCTCAACACCCAGCTTGCACAATTCGAGCGCGACACTTCCGATCAAGTCGTGGTTGCGGTTTATCGAAAAATGCAGAGCGAATCCTCAATCGAGGATTATGCGCAGCGAATCGCCCAAACGTGGCAAGTCGGCCAAAAAGACAAACGCAACGGCGTTGTTCTTCTTGTTTTCTTAGACGATCGCAAAGCTTCGATCCAGGTGGGTTACGGTCTGGAAGGCGCGTTGCCGGACATCACGACCTACGACATTCGCGAGCGCCATATGAACCCGCATTTCCGGAAGGGTGACTATGAAGGCGGGTTGAGTGAGGCGGTGGATTTGATCTGCAAGGCGATTCGCGGCGAGTACAAAGGCAGCGGCCGAGCAAATGCGGAGAGCCGGACTGACAACGGAGGCACCGCCGCTCTGTTAGTGTTTCTGTTCATTCTGGTAATCTTTTTGCTCGCGGTGCGCGCTTCGCGTCGTTTCGGCGGCTATCGTTATACCGGAGGCGGTGGCCCGTTCATTTCTGGCAATTGGGGAAGCGGCGGCGGTTGGTCGAGCGGGTCGTCAGGCGGCGGGTTTGGGAGCTTCAGTTCTGGTGGTGGGAGCTTCGGCGGAGGCGGGTCGAGCGGGAGTTGGTAACTAGATGCGAACCCATCACTTTCTTCGTCGGCTCGATCATAACCGCATCATCCAGGCCATTAAAAAAGCCGAGGGGAAAAGTTCCGGTCAAATCCGTGTTTTTGTCCAACGCTGGAAATTTGAGGAGGATGCTTTGCCCCGGGCGCAGAAAAAATTTCTTCAGCTGGGAATGCAAAAAACGCGCGATCGCAATGCGGTCCTGATCTTCGTCGCGCCCCGCGCACATAAATACGCGGTGGTAGGTGACGTGGGGGTGCACGAGAAATGCGGCGAGGAGTTTTGGAAAAAATTAGTGCACGAGATGCGGGCACATTTCAAAAATCAGGATTTCAATCGCGCTATCATCCTCGCCATTAGTGAAGTAGGAAAATTACTAGCGGCGCATTTCCCCCGTACCGGCGACACCATCAACGAGCTGCCAGACGAGATTGCGCAGGGTTAACGTCATCCCGAGCGTGAGCCGAGGGATCTCGTTGAAGTTGCCTTAAAGGTTTCGCGGCGGGATCCCTCGACTGCGCTCGGATGACGGTTGGCGGGTGCACTTGCAAATTGTCCGCAATCGTGTTCATTTCCGCCTTCGCAGCGAGTTTTTAAATTAGTTGCGCTGTTGGTCCCTGGGTTTCCGTCGCTGGACGCGAAGCTTTACTCGCCAGGGGAAACCCAGCGAAAGAGGAATGGAGCAATCGAATAAAGTGATGGAAAAACGGACGCGTTGTCTCTTTTCGCCATTACTCCCATGCTCCAACACTCCGAAAGGATCACATGCCAGTTCGTTACGGTCGGTTTGAAATGCCAAAGACCCTCTCCAAGGAGGAGAAGGGTGCGACGGAAACTTACGCGAAGTTTGTCGCGGAACCTTTTGAGGCGGGCTACGGCCATACTGTAGGCAATTCGCTTCGGCGCGTGCTTTTGTCATCGCTGGAAGGCGCTGCCATCACCGCGGTAAAAATTACCGGCGCGCAACACGAATTCGCCACTTTGCCGGGCGTGGTCGAAGACGTCACCGACATCGTGTTGAATTTAAAGCGCATCAAGTTCAAGGCGACTGAGCACGAGCCGCGCAAGCTTTCGCTCAGCGTGAACAAGGAAGGCGAAGTCACAGGCGGCGATATTCAACTCGCCCAGGGTTACGAGGTTTTGAACCCCGATCAGATCATCTGCACTCTCGACAAAAAGCATAAGTTCGATGCCGAGCTGGAAGTCCGCGTGGGACGCGGTTTCGCCACCGGTGAAGAAAACAAGCGACCCGATCAGCCGATCGGCCTGATCCCGATCGATTCTATTTTTTCTCCGGTAACGCGAGTGAAATACGCGGTGGAACACACCCGCGTGGGTCAGCGCACCGATTACGACAAGCTCATTCTCGAAGTTTGGACCGACGGCCGTCTCACACCGGACGACGCTCTTCTCCAAGCCTCAGCCATCTTGCGGCATCACCTCGATGTTTTCGTCAATTTCAACGAAGACGTGATCGAGTTCGACGAAACGCCCGCCGGGGTCAGCGAAGAGAACATGAAGCTGAAGAAGCTTCTCAACATGAGCGTGAACGAAATTGAGCTGAGCGTGCGCGCGGCCAATTGCCTGAACAACGCCAACATCACCACCGTGGGCCAGCTCGCCCAAAAAACCGAGGCGGAAATGTTGAAGTATCGAAACTTCGGCAAGAAATCGCTTAACGAGATTAAGGACAAACTCACGGCACTCGGATTGGGACTGGGAATGAAATTTGATCCCGGTCTGGTGGAAACGCCGGTCGGAGTCGATGTCGCCGCCAGCTCCAATGGAGCGGGCACAGAGCAACCATCACCATCGCGCGTCAGCTAATTCGCGATGCGACACCAGAAGAAAACAATAAAGCTTGGTCGCACTGCCGAGCACCGAAAAGCGCTGCTGGCAAATCAGGTTTGCAGTTTGATCGAGCATCAACGCATTCGCACCACCTTGGCAAAAGCCAAAGCGGTCCGCCCGCTCGCGGAAAAAATGGTCACGCTTGGCAAAAAAGGATCGATCCATGCCCGTCGCACCGCTTTTGCGGTTCTACGGCATAAGGATGCGGTGAAAAAGTTGTTCGATGAAATCGCGCCGCGCACGGCCGATCGCAACGGCGGTTACACCCGGATCGTGAAACTCGGGCAACGCAAAAGCGACGCTGCTCCGATCGCCTATCTGGAGTGGGTAGATGCCGCCATGCTCCTCGATCAAGAGATCGATGAGGCAGCGGAGAAGAAAGCGCGCAAATCGAAAAAAGAAGGCGAGCAAGCCAGCGGCGCGGAAAAGAAAACAAAGAAAGCGGCGGCGGCGGGAACATAGGGCTCTGCCCTGTGCGGCCAGCGGACGTTTTGTCTGCTGGTTCTGTTGCAGGAGTAAAACTCCGCTGGGCGCACCGACTCGAAAGTCTGTGTGCCAGGTGTGCCGGAAGGGTCGTCAGCATTCTTATTAACACCGGCCTTCAGGCCGTTGATTCTCCCCAGCTTGGGCGCGAGCCGTTTCGACGGCTTATCCGAACTGGGTAACGTGCCGCGTTCCTGGAACGCGGGGACATTGACTGTGTTTCGGTTCCATTTTCGGGACGGACATTTCCCAAGCGCGGAATAATTTCGGTCACGGCATTCTTATTCATCGCACTTTAAGCGGCACGATCTCAGCTGCTTACAGTGCGAGAAAAATTGGTGGCACGCAGAGTGCATAGGGAGAAGGCAACCTATGAACACCCATAAATCTACTACTTACGATCTTATCATGGAGTCTGAGTCCGAAGACAAGAGTCGAAGCATGCTCGAAACCCTAATTTACGCTCTCTTCATTTTGAGCGCGATCGTTTCGATCTGGCAGTTCGTGGTGCAACCAGTTGTTGTACCCTCCCACACTGCAGGATTTGCTTCAACACAGACGACGACGGCAGCCGCGTGCAACATTTAACGAGAATTGGCTAGATCGATAACTCGGTTTATCCAACGGCCCGAGTCCGGGCCTTCTGATTAGATTGCTGCGCATGCTGCTCCAGGATCTGCGA
>QHRJ01000176.1 GCA_003220075.1 Verrucomicrobiota bacterium | reverse complement strand
TTTGTCGCGCTGCAACCCGATCACCGCCTCAAGACCGACGGCTTTTACCGGTTCGTTCGGTACCCGAGTTATCTCGGAGCGTTACTGGCGATGGCTGGCTGGGCGCTTGTCTTTCGGAGCATCATCGGTCTGCTCTTAACCGCGGCGATGTGTGTGCCCATTATCGCGCGAATCCGTGCCGAAGAAGAATTTCTCGTATCTGAATTCGGCGAACAATATCGGTCCTATCAACAACGCACCCGCTGGCGATTATTCCCGCTCATCTACTAACCTCTCAGCCTCCGGAGCGAATGGAGCAACTGGGGTGAGCGACATGCACGGTAACGCCGCGCGGGTAGCGGAGAGCGAGGCGGGAGCTGAGCGAATGAATTCGGCGACCAATACCGCGCCTATCAACAACGCACCCCCTGGCGCTTGTTGCCCTTCATCTACTGAGGTTACTGCTTGGCTGCAATCTGATCCGCCAAAGGACGGATTCGCCGAGGCGAACCTCCGACCTCAGTTCTTCGCGCTTCTGGTGCTCCCGAGGATGCATTCCAGGCAAGATTCTCTTATATATGCTGCATGTCGGAAGACGAGCATATCACGGTAACGTGCCAAAACTGTGGTGAAGAGATCACTAACTCGCGCGCCTACTTCAAGGAGCGCGACTGGGAGTGTCCTCATTGCGGCGGCAGCATCATTTCCGCAGACGAACAGGAGTAGCCGTGACCTCTGTCCTCTGATCTCTGTCCTCTGGCGGTTCGCGCCGTTGTCCCGTAGTCCGTCGTCTCCTCGTCCCGGATCCCTTTAGCACCCAATACCCGAGAACAAATAACTCGCAGCGTTCCTTCGCATCGGTCGGTTATCTGGTCACAAATTGTGACCACATCGCAGAATTACCGTCGTTCCGATCTCGGACCTCTCACTCTCTTTCGCTCCTCATTCCATGCCCCTTGCCCTTCACTGCGGTCCCGTTTGTTCGAGCTCCATCAAGCGCGGCATGAGTTTATCGTTCGCGTGACTAAGCGATTTGAAGAGCAACAAATAAAAGAGCGCGACTGACGCAAGCAACAGTCCGCCGACGATATAATGATGCGCGCGGATCCGTTGCCAGCGTGGCAAAAAGGCCAGCACTCCGAAAACGCCGAGCAACACGATGACGACATCGAAGCTTGCGCGCTGCCAATAACTCCCGCCCAGATGCAGCCACATGCCGAATTCATCAAAGGTCAGCGCCATGCCGAAGCCGTAAGCGAGTGCGCACACGCTTCGCTGTTTATCGTTCAACCGGGCAAATAGCAGAACTCCGGCGACCGCGGAGAGCAGGAAAATCCCGTAGTTCAGATGATGCACGTGAGTGCCGCCCAGGTGGAGAAATAGGTCCGGCATACGCTGAGCCATGATCAAAATCACCAGTGTTCGCGACGCGATGAACGTGAAAAGAAACGCGACGAACGTTAGCCTGGCCAAATGCCGGGTCGGCTGTGGCGGCAAGATCTTTGATTGCGACATCTGATAACCATTAACAGATTACAGGTAACCAAAACGCAACGCGTTTCTCCATTAACTTGATAACTGAGAACTGATAACGCCGCGCTTCGCGCCGTCAGCCTTCGGCGCTTACCCCTTCCAGCCGGCGCTTGTGCAAGAACCTGAGCACCCGCACCAGGATCGCCATCAAAAAATAAACCCAGCCGCACCACGCGATTTGTTCTATCGGCAGGGTAAAAGAAAAGACCAGCGATACGATCCCGACGCTCACCGGGATGCTCCAACCCTCCAGCTCGCCACGCGTCATCAATCGTTCCCGCGCATTCAATCGCAAAGGCTCACGCAATTGCCAGGCACGAAGATTCAGTAACAGAATTTCGGCGGAAATGGCAATTAACCCGAGCGCGTAGATCGCGAAGATAGTTCTGGCCTCCGCTTCGGTGGTGTGCAGCGAGAAGGGCTGGCCCACCTGGCCATTGCTCAGAAGGTTCCACATCGCCCCGAAAATTGCCTTTAGCGGGTAAATAAAGATCAGGATCGTAACAATTAACGTCCAGCTAATCAGAATCGAGATGCCATCTTCGAGGCCGTAACGCCGGCTCCACAACCAATGGCCCCGCCAATAAATCCCCAGCACCGCGATGCTACAGATAAAAGTCGGCACATTTTTGAATGCGATCAGGAGCGCCTGGATATTGTCGGGGATCTGCTGGGCGGCGATCACCAGCATCGAGATGGCGAAGGCGAACGCCGCGTCGATGAACGTCTCCAGCCGCGTCATCTCCATCCCGCGCAACCGGAACCCGCGCAACCTCGGCAAAAGGTCCAAATCCGCCGGCATCGTCGACGCAATTTCTGCCTCCCGTTCAGTCATCGCGGCGTTTTAACAGTTTAATGTCTTAAATGCGTCAATTTTCGTTATCCGTGGTCCGTTGTCTGTGGTCCGTAGTCTCGTTGTCCGGCGGCCTGGCGTTCAGTCATGCTGTTTAGCTAATCAGGAATTACGGAACCGCGCGAGACTGCAAGACATCCTGCCAGATTAACCGACAACACTAATGAATTGCGAGATACTATTAACAATTAACTGATAACCAGAAGGCTGTAGCTGCTCACGTAATGTTAAATATAGACGCGACGCCCATTTCTTTTATTTGCGCAACGGATGGAGACATCGAAGCAGCAAAACCCGAATAGTCCAATTGCGGCCGCGAGCAGCAACTTATTTCTCGGCGAAATTTCGTTCGTCGAAACTTTTAGCTTTTATTTGAATGTCAACGCCTGATTATTTCCAGTGGGGAGGCGGTCGTCGGTACCGGACCGAAGATCCTGTCGCACGGCTGCGGTATGGCGGAAGTAGAGCTGTGGGCGAAGCACAATTTGCGCACGGATTTTTGCGCCGATTGCACTTTTTTTTGCGGTGATACGCCGCTGTTGCCTCCGGCAAACGCCGATGCGCAAAACGCGAGAGAGATCGCGACGCTCGCGCACCAAATCGACCAACCACACAACCCACCGGGTCGCGTCTTAGTTGTCATACTAGGAATGTGCGCTTTTTCACCAGGCAGGACAAGCAAAAACCGCGAACCGCTTGACTATTTTCACCGGCCCAAGGTCGTGTATGCATTTCAGCTTTCTCGTCGCGCCGTAGCCTTGTGGGCGGATTAGCTTTTTGGGCGCGCAGTCGCACGCTATTGCTTTCCCTGCTCCCATCTTCTCGCTCCTCTGCTGCTAACGATGTAACGATTTAACGCTTTAACGATTCACGGACGGCGAAGCCCCACCACTCCCTTCTCACTAATCACCCCCCCGGCCTTTCTCCAAGCTGTAGGCTCTACGAGCCGGAAGCTGACCTCCGATCTCTGACTTCTGACCTCTGACCTCTGGCTTCTGGCG
>QHRJ01000175.1 GCA_003220075.1 Verrucomicrobiota bacterium | reverse complement strand
CCGCTACACCGCAAACGCCAGAACGCGCACCGATTTCTTTTGGGGCATGGCTCGGCATCGTTTTGCTTTTTCTCTTCTTCGGAATTTTCGTGCTCGTGCTGGTAGCAGCCACACCGCATGGCGACACTTACGAAGCCAAACGCGCCAAAGCGCGTGACGAAAAATTGAAGACAACGCGCGACACCGCGATCAAGGAATTGAATTCCTACACCTGGGTCGATAAGGGCAAAGGGATCGCGCGCATCCCGATCGATCGTGCGATGCAACTTACACTTCGTGATTTGGCGTCGAAGAAACCGGCCCCCGCGAATCCAATTGAAACTGCCGCGCAAACGCCAGCGCCCTCTGTATCACCTGCACCGGCGGTTTCGCCTGCCGCGCCCGCGGCCGCGGCAAGCGGCACACCCAAACCGACGTCAGTCCAAGGGGTCAATTCTGAAAATCGTAATCAACCAGCCGCAGCCTCGAATCCACCCCCGGCAATACCAGGGACCCAGCCTGGCCCTGGCGCCACGCCCGCCGCCTCGCCTTCACCGCCAAGCGGGCAACCGGCAATTTCACCTTCTGCCGTGCCTGAACAAAAGCCGCCTGGCACCCCCATTCCTGTTCCTGGGAAAACGCCGATATGATTTTTGCGAATGAATCCCACTGAAATTCCACTCAAAAGCCCGGGCAGCGTCACGGATTTGAGCATCGGCGAGGTCGAGCAGGTCGAACGCGCGTTGATCGACGCCTCAACCCGCGTTCCGGTGCTAATGTTTTACGCTTCGGCAATTGTGTGGTTGCTGCTGGGGACGGTGCTGGCGGGTTTCACGTCATTCAAACTTCATTCGCCTGATCTGCTTTCGAATGTCTCCTTCCTGACCTGGGGCCGGATTCGTCCGGCGCACCTCAATGTCATGCTTTACGGCTGGGGTTCGAACGTGGGAATGGGTACCGCCATCTGGCTAATGGCGCGATTGTGCCGCACGACATTGCGCCATCCGCTGTTGCTCGTTACCGGCGGCGGATTTTGGAACTTTGGTGTGTTGCTTGGTGTCTGCGGAATTCTGGCGGGCGATAGCACTGGTTATCATTGGCTCGAATTTCCCAGCTACGTCGCCGTTACACTTTTCTTGGCTTACTCGCTCATCGCTTCGTGGGCGGTGTTGATGTTCCGGTTTCGTCGCGGCGATCCGATTTACATCACGCAATGGTATCTCCTCGCCGCTTTTCTCTGGTTCCCGTGGATGTATTTGGCCGCCCAAACCATGCTTTTTATCGTTCCGGTGCAAGGTGTGTTGCAGGCGGCGGTCAATTGGTGGTACGCAAACAATCTCCTTTTCCTTTGGTTCGGTTCGCTCGCTCTCGGCACCGCCTATTACATGATCCCGAAAGTGATCGGCCGACCGGTTTACAGTTATCATTTGGCCGCAATCGGATTCTGGACCTACGCCTTCTTCGCCAGTTGGACCGGAATGCAACGGCTGGTCGATGGTCCGTTCCCCGCCTGGATGATCACCGTCAGCATTGCGGCCATGATTTTGTGCATCATCCCCGTCGCGACGGTTGGACTGAATCATCACATGACCATGCGCGGTTATTTCCCGCTCATGCGTTACAGCCCGACACTGCGTTTTACTGTTTTTGGCGCCATGTCCTACACCGCGTTTAGCGTACTCGGTGTCATCATTTCGTTGCGCTCTTTCGCCCGTTATCTCCAGTTCAGCGAGGTCAGTGTCGCTTACAGTCACCTCGGTCTCTACGCCTTCTTCAGCATGATCATGTTCGGTGCGATGTATTACATCGTCCCGCGATTGGTCGGTCGCGAATGGCGCTTCGCCTCGCTCATCAAGATTCATTTTTGGGCCTCCGTTTACGGCATTGGACTCATGACCCTGATGCTTCTCGCCGGCGGCATGGTGCAAGGTCTGAACATGGATAATCCAACCCTGTCGTTTACCGAAAGCACACAATCCGTTCTACCGTATCTGCGCGGACGCAGCATTTCCGGCATTCTAATGACGGTGGCGCATTTCGTCTTCGCCTATCATTTTCTGCTCATGCTTCTCGGCCTTGGCCGCACCGCCAGCGTGCCGACATTTTTGAATCCGGTGAATCCCGAACCTGGAGAGATGGTCGCACACTGATGAAGGGTTTCACTCCTCTCGTTCTCGGAATCCTGGCGACCCTTGCCTTTTCCTGGCTTGGGCTCGCTTACATCCCCGATTTGCAGATTGGTAATCTCGATCCGCAAAGCGACGAAGAAGGCACCGACATTTATCCGATGCCGAAATCTGGAATGGCTGAGCGTGGCCGGCGCATCTACATCGCGAATGGTTGTTTCTATTGCCATAGCGAACAGGTCCGCGCCGATTACGCCGCTTCCGACATCGATCGGAAATGGGGCGATCGCCGCAGCGCGCCGCGCGATTACATTTTCGATCGGCCCGCATTGCTGGGTAAAATGCGTCTGGGTCCTGATCTGGCGAATATTGGCAAGCGCGCCCCGGCCGAGGAAGAAGCCGCGCCGGCACAGCCAGGCCCATCGAATCCTGCTCCGCCGAATGCGTCGCCGCCTGCGGCCAACGCCTCACCTCCACCGGCCAACACCGCGGCGCAACAAAACGCGAAGCCTGCCGCGCAATCACCCGCACCGCCTGCGCCTGCGGCATCGCCAGCGCAAACGGCTGCTGCTTCTTCACCCGCGGCCTCGCCGCGCGCGGCCAATGCGTCACCTCCGCCCGCAAACGCTGCGGCGCAACAAAACGCGAAGCCTGCCGCGCAATCACCCGCTCCGCCTGCACCTGCGGCATCGCCAGCGCAAACGACCGCTGCTTCTTCACCTGCGGCCTCGCCACCCGCGGCCAATGCTTCACCTCCACCGGCAAATGCCGCGGCGCAACAAAACGCGAAGCCTGCCGCGCAATCACCCGCTCCGCCTGCGCCTGCGGCATCGCCAGCGCAAACGGCTGCTGCTTCTTCACCCGCGGCCTCGCCGCGCGCGGCCAATGCGTCACCTCCGCCCGCAAACGCTGCGGCGCAACAAAACGCGAAGCCTGCCGCGCAATCACCCGCTCCGCCTGCACCTGCGGCATCGCCAGCGCAAACGACCGCTGCTTCTTCACCTGCGGCCTCGCCACCCGCGGCCAATGCTTCACCTCCACCGGCAAATGCCGCGGCGCAACAAAACGCGAAGCCTGCCGCCGCGCAACCACCTACTTCGCCTGTACCTGTGGCATCGCCATCGCAGACGGCCGCTGCTTCTTCACCCGCGGCATCGCCTTCGGAGTCACCGGCTCTCTATTCCGCAGCCTGGCACCATCAACATCTCTATGCGCCGCGCAGTCTGAATCTCGATTCGGACATGCCAGCCTACAAATTCCTCTACGAGAAACGGCGCTTCGGTGGCGAACAATCAGCCGATGCTATTATTTTGCGCGGCGAGGGCGCGCTTGGGGAAGGCTGGGAAATTGTGCCGACCTACGACGCGAAATGTCTCGTAGCCTATTTGATGTCGCTCAATCAATCGCATCCGTTGAACGAAGTGAAATCGGTTGCACCGCCAGCCGCATCGCCCGCTGCCGCTAAATCCCCTGCGAAATAATGAACGGCTCAGATTCCACGCCGCGGCATCGCCAGGGAATGGATTATGGCGAGAGCGAGGACGTGCAAAAAGTGCACGCTGCCATTCAGCGGGAAAAACAGGAACCGCGCGTGGGACTGGAGCCGCTTTCCCTCTGGCTGATCGGAATCTACGCCCTCGCGGTTTTCTTTGGCGGCGCCTATCTCGGTCGCTTCTCCGGAAGCTTTAGCGGCGACAGTTTGGATCCAGGCACAGTCCCGACCAAATCACACGGGCCTGGTCCCGGTGGCGGTGGACAGCAACCGCAGCAGGAACTTTCACCCGCTGAGCGTGGCAAGAAAGTTTTTATGGCGAATTGCGCGGTGTGCCACCAAGCGAGCGGACTCGGATCGCAAAGCCAGGGTTATCCGCCGCTGGCCGGTTCTGAAATTACCAACGGCGGCTCCCGTCGCGCCGCCATGGTCGTGATGAAGGGCTTGCAAGGTCCGATCACGGTGAAGGGGCAAAAGTTCGGCAGCGCAGTCATGCAACCATGGGAGAGCCTGGGTGACCAAAAGGTTGCCGACGTACTGACTTATGAGCGACAGGAGTGGGGAAACCATGGCGGCCCGGTTACGAAGGAGCAGATCGCGGCCTTGCGCAAGGAACTCGCCAGCCATCCCGGGTCATTCGTCGAAGCCGATCTGCAAGCTGTTCCGGCCGATGCAAATCTCTCGGGCGGCGAGGAAGGCGCTTCTCCTCCTAAGCCAGGCGAGCAAGCCAAACCTGGCGCACCGCCGCAAGGATCACCGCCGCCAGCCACGCCCGGCGCTCAGCCACCAAAGCCTTGATCCTCATCCCGAGCGAATGCGCCAGTCCGGCTCGGACCGAGGGATCCCGCCATGAGAGCTTTAAGGCAGCGCGATGGGATCCCTCCCGCCTTCGCATAAAGCTACGGCGCGGCAGGCGACTTTCGCTCGGGATGACTAGCATTAAAAAATGAAAAACTACTGG
>QHRJ01000158.1 GCA_003220075.1 Verrucomicrobiota bacterium | reverse complement strand
CCTGGCGAGAATGACAGTGAGGCCGAGTTGCATCGCGCGAGCGAGTGGTTTGCGGAAAATCTCGGGCCGGATGTGCCGTGGCATTTCACGGCGTTTCACCCCGACTTCAAGATGCTCAATAAGCCGCATACACCAACCGCAACGCTTACCCGCGCACGCGGGATCGCGCGTTCGAAGGGTCTGCACTATGTTTACACGGGCAACATCCATGACAGCAAAGGCGGCAGCACTTGGTGTCCGGGTTGCGGCGAATTACTGATCGAGCGCGACTGGTACGAGCTTGGCCAATGGAATCTCGAAGATGGAAAGTGTCGATCTTGCGGCCATGCCGTTCCCGGTCGATTTGAAGAGCGGGCAGGCAAATGGGGCGCGCGGCGTCTGCCGGTCAGGCTGGCGGCTGGCGTTGCACACTCTAGATCGCTTTGAAGCTCGCCGATTCATTGCCGCCAGCAGTTTCCGTTAGTCGGGTTGCAAATTTTTCAACCGCCGCGTGAGCCAGTCGGCTTCATCGGTGAATCCATTGGCGCGATCGACCCCCTCGAGTGCGGAGTAGCGCTTAAGCAGGTCAAAGCCGATGCTCCATTGAAGCTTGCGAAGGCAAACCGGGCAGAGATGCAATGGGCGGCGATCGGCCTCGACTAAATGATTTGAGCCGTTCATCAGGCAGTTGAAGTAGGTGCAATGAGCAAGGCCGAACATGTGACCGGTCTCATGCGCGAGCACTTTGCAGCTCCGGCGCAAAAGCAGTGCCTCGTAACCCGACGCCCGCGGTTCGCCGTAAAATGCTGGATCGTATCGGGCAAAGCTATAAACGCCGACACGCTCGCGTACCGAAGCTTGTCCGAAGACGAAGTTCCAGGAAGGCTCCGGATAAAGGTCTTCCATTGTGATAGCGAGAACGCAAAAGGCATCCGCTGGAATACGGACTTTGAGAAAGTCCAGGACGTCGCCAGTGAGAATCTGCGGATGGTTAGTGAATGGATTGCGGCGGGTGACGAAGGTCGAGCCATCGACCTTGACAGGCGGAAGCACTTTTACTTCCATCGCGAAGAATGCAGACGCGAACTCGCGTAGTTTGTCGTTAGACGGACTCTTCTCGGGCGCGAAGTCTCCGAGTGGCTGGAGGTAGATTACATGCTGGTTTTGTGCCGGCCGGTTTGGTTGTGCCGCTTTGAAATCGTCGAACGTTTGCCCCCGTTCGTTGTGGAGAGCGAGCCAGTCGCCTGGTCTTGGTTCTGGAATCTGATCAAAGCTGTTTTTGTCCGGCGTAAATGCGTGTTGGAGGACAGCCGGCAATCCGTCCAGATCACCGATCGCGTTGCGAATCGTTTTGTCGTTAGGAGGTGTGAAAGCGATGGCGATTGAAGGGAGCAATAAGACGATTGCGACGATCTTTATCGAGATGTGAACCATGCGGACAAAGAACCTTAGTTCCGTCCGGAAACATCGCGCAATTCGTCTTTCGCTTTCTGCAAGACGCGTTTTTGCTTTTTCGGAAGCTTTTTGCCGGCGCGATTAATGTAAAAATTCAGCATCGACATGGCCGATTGATAGGGTGTGGCCTTCCGCCGTTTGCTTCTTTCGGCAGATCGTTTCAGCGATAAGGCGACCTGGCGCGGATCGCTGGATTGGAAAACTTTTGGCCGCAGATCAAGTGCGTTGCTGTGCTTGGTGACGCGAGCCGACCAACGTTTTGTTTTTGATGACTTATGCGCAGGCTTGCTCATCGCAACGTCGAACGTCGAACTAAAAAAGGGGAGCAAGGTCCTCCATTGTTTCTAACCTTACGGAAGCCAACCCCGAATCTCTTCGTGAGCCAGTGGAACACCTTGCCGAAATTTGTTTCGCGCGCCGCTGAAAATCTGCGTGTGCCATTTCTTGCCGCGAGTTGCCGCCTCTTGGTCCAGAGTAGATTGCCGAGGCGGTGTAGCCGCGGTCGTCGGCCGCGGCTCCTCAAAGAGCCAAAATCTTACGGCTTAAGCAGTGGCATAAAAGCTTCACGGTATCGCCAAACTAGAAACAATTCGAGGGCGGCGGCGACGAGCCCAGGCGGAAAACCTTCCGGCGCCATGAGGGCGTGGAAGATCAAAATGTTGACGATGATTGCACCGAGGATGGTCAATCCGAGCGGAACGAAGCGCCCAATCAGGAGGAGCAGACCGCCAATTACCTGGAGCGCCCCAATGACATGAGCGTAACGGCTGGCGATGAAGACGCGCGAAAAGTCACCCGCGAGATTTTGCGGGAGCTCCGGCATGGGAATGAATTGCAAAAAAGCGTTTGAGCCGAATACGACAAACATCAATCCGAGAAGGATGCGAGCGATGATGGTAAGGATTTTCATGAGAGGCCGATGATGCTGCGATTCCGGGAAAAGTCCAATGTCGAATTGTAAGCAGTGATCAGTAATCGGTAATAGATTCCGTTCACTGTTCACCTATTCGTCTTTTTTCGGCGGAAAGAGTTTGTTTACGAGTCCGTTAGTCGATTTCTCCAAGAGAATTCCCCAGGCGCTAAGCACAATCAGCGTTGCGACAAAAATTAATAGGAACGACCCCGGCGATATTGGCCGGATACGAAGTCCCAACCAGATGACGTAAGGTTGATGAATGAGATACAGGCCATAGGAAAACGCGCCAACGAGACCGAATATCTTGGCTACGCCACTAAATCGCCAGATAATTCCAGCCACACCTACTATTTCAAGCAGGCAGCAGGAACTGGTAGCGAAATCAACAAAGACATAGGTAATCCCGTTGTGATAAAGCCACAGTGCCGCGGGATACAGTAGCAGTCCGGCGAGAAAACCCGCGCCGCGCAAAAGAAACCACTCAACCCGGGCAGGTGATTGTTTATGCCACATTCCCAGAGCCATTCCCAGCGCGAACTCAGGCAAACGGCAAAGGGCGAGACCGCCAAGGACCCAGAAGCCGTGTTGCGGATAGACGACAAGCATGAGGTAGCGCACAAAAAATCCAAGTGCACACGCCATTAGCAAAAAAGTAAACGGTCCAAAACGCCGCGCGGCCCAGAAAAGCAGGGGAAAGATGAGATAGAATTGGATGAGCATGGAGAAGTACCACCAGGCGGCGTTGAGATACATGAAGTTCATCGTGATATCGATGAAACGCAGGCCAAGCAGACTTAGTATAATCCGGCTATCTACCGGCTCGAGTCGCGCGACGAATGGCGAAACGAGATAGACCAGATGCGCGACCCAATACATTGGATAGAGACGCAGAAAGCGCGCGCGGTACCAGCTTCCCCATTTGAGCGACCCCGATTCTGCCCGGCGCACAGTCGATTCCATCAGCGCCCATCCGCTGAGAATGATGAAAACCCCGACAGCGTGGAAACCGATTCCGGAAATTTTCAGCCAAACCATCCGGAGAATCGTGACCGCGCTGGCGGCCAGGCTACTCCAGTCATCATGAGGAAACTGGGCGTGCTCGAAACAAGTGTTGAAAAAGTGAAAATAAACGACCCAGGAAATGGCGAGTGCTTTTGCGATATCGAGCCAGAGCAGCCGCTTCATCGCAGTCGGATTAACAGCGTTCCGTTGCCTTGGTCAAGGCACTGCTCTTTAAATGGTAGCGAGATCTGATCGCGTTTGACCACGATTGACGCCGCCGCCCTCAATCGATAGCGTTTTGTGAGTGCAAGCAGAGCTGGAAAAACTGTTGATCCTGCAAGATCGCGATCAAAAAATCCGGCAGATTGGGCTCGAGATAAAGACACTGCCGCAACAGCGAAAGAATCTCGAAGCACAGCTTGCTGCCACCGCCGCCAGCCTCGAATCGTTGAAACAACGGGCGCGACAGCTGGAGGTCGATCGCAAGAAGTTGGAGCTCGATGTCGGGACGCGTCAAAGCAGCATTTCGCGGCTAAAGACGCAACAGTACGAGACGCGCAAGAACGACGAATTTCAGGCAATGGGCCACGAAATCGAGCGCTACGAAAAAGAAATCGTGCAACTCGAAGATCAGGAGCTCGAGCTCATGGAGCAAGCCGACAAATTGCGGGCGGAAATTGCGACGGACGAGAAGACGGCATCGGCCGGTCGCGATTCTGTCAACCGGCAACTGGCCGATCTGGAGGAGAAAACGAAAACGCTGCAAACGCAACTGGAAGAACTAAAGAACGAACGGGTCCAGCTCGCGCACAACGTTGACGAAGAGGTGGTGGAGCGCTACGAGCGGTTATTCGCGAGTAAAGGCGACGCCGCCGTGGTCGCGGTCGAGCACGGTGTTTGCACCGGATGTCACATGAAAGTGACGACGGCGACGGCGGTGCACGCCAAAAGTGGAAACGAGATTGTGAGCTGCGAGCAATGCGGCCGCATTCTCTACGTGGCCGGGTAGCTATGTCATCCCGAGCGAAAGTCGAGGGATCCCGTGGCGTTACCTTGAAGCTTGCGAGACATGCACGGCAAATGGAGGGCGGAGCTCCTGCGACGCTGAAAGATCGACCAAGGCTCGCAGGAGCTCGCCCCTCCGACGGTGAGTTCTACACATTGAATCTAAATTCGATCACGTCTCCGTCCTTCACGACATAGTCTTTGCCTTCGATCCGCAGCTTGCCCGCTTCACGCGCTTTCGCAAAGGAACCGAGGGCGACGAGATCATCATAGTGGGTTACTTCCGCAGCGATAAAGCCCCGCTCGAAATCGGTGTGAATTACGCCGGCCGCTTGCGGGGCTTTATCGCCAGCGTGAATTGTCCACGCGCGTGACTCTTTTTCGCCTGTCGTCAGGTAGGTGCGCAAGCCTAACAAATGATAGACGGCGCGAATGAGCGCACCAACGCCGCTCTCAGTCACTCCGAGATCGCGCAAGTATTCCGTCGCTTCGGTTTCGTTGAGATCAATCAGCTCACTCTCGATTTGGGCGCTGATCACCACCGCTTCCGTTGCGAAGTGATTCTTCGCGTAATCCTGAACCGCTTTCACGTTTTGCGCGGCGCTGTAGCCGCGATCGCCGGCCGCGGCTTTTTGCCGTGATTCTGAACCGCCGCGGCCAGCGACCGCGGCTACAAGATCACTTTCTGCAACGTTGCAGGCAAACAAGGTCGGCTTGGAGGTTAACAAGAAGAATTCACGGGCGATCGCCTTTTCTTCGTTAGTTAACGATAACGTGACCGCCGGTTTTCCCGCGTCGAGATGTGGCAGCAGTTTTTCCAGTACCGCATTTTCGGCTTTGGCGCTTTTCGAGCCGGCGCGCACTTCTTTTTGCAAACGATCACGCCGTTTTTGGAGGGACGCGAGATCGGCCAGCACCAATTCTGTGTTGATCACCTCGATATCACGAATTGGATCAATCGTTCCGCTGACATGATGAATGTCGGCGCTTTCAAAGCAGCGCACTACCTGCACAATCGCGTCCACTTCGCGAATGTGGCTGAGAAATTGATTGCCGAGTCCTTCGCCCGCACTGGCCCCTTTCACTAACCCGGCGATGTCGACAAACTCAATCGCGGCCGGCACGATTTTTTGCGAATGCGATAGCTTCGCGAGTGCATCGAGTCGTGCGTCGGGCACAGTCACCACGCCGACATTCGGATCGATCGTGCAAAATGGATAATTTTCGGCGGGAGCTTTGTGCGTTCGGGTGACGGCGTTAAAAAGCGTGGATTTTCCGACGTTCGGCAGTCCGACAATTCCAGCGCTGAGCATGAAGTGCGGACGCTACCTCGCGCGAGGAAGAACCGCAATGCCAAGGCAGGTGAAACACCGGGCTCCAGGCCTGTGCGTCCAGCGGACATGCTGTCCGCTGGAGATTGTGGGGTTTCAGCGGAGTACACCTCCGCTGGGCGCACAGACTGAAAGTCTGTGTTCCAAGGCAAAACAGAATTTCGGGCCGGCGGGATTTGAACCCACGACCTCTTGAACCCCATTCAAGCGTTCTACCAAGCTGAACTACGGCCCGATTGCGCGGAATAGTGTTTGCCACTTCTGCGTTGCTGGCAACCTTGTCCGCCGCTACAAAGAATGGCGGCTTCTACGCCGCCGACGATCTGACCTCTGGCTCCGGAAAGCCTAGGGCTCGGAGAGGGATCGCCGATTCTTGCCAACTTAATAATGAAATATCGACACCTCGGGAAATCGGGATTGCAGCTGAGCGAGCTTTCATTTGGCGCGTGGATCACATTTGCGCAGCAGATTAGCGATGAAACGGCCGCGGAATTAATGACAATCGCGTACGACAGCGGTGCCAATTTTTTCGATAACGCGGAGGCCTACGCCGAGGGTCAAGCCGAGATCGTGATGGGTAATATTTTGAAAAAGAAAGGATGGCCGCGTGATACTTTTGTCGTTTCGAGCAAGGTTTTTTGGGGCGGCGACCGGCCTAACCAGGAGGGCCTGAGCCGTAAACATGTCATCGAAGCGTGTCACGCCGCGCTGCGACGGCTACAAGTTGATTATCTCGATTTGTATTTTTGTCATCGTGCTGATCCGAACACACCGATCGAGGAAACGGTGCGAGCAATGAGTGACCTGATCGCGCAGGGCAAGGTTCTTTATTGGGGCACCTCAGAGTGGTCCGCCGCTGCCATCCTGCGTGCGCATGCCATCGCAAGGGAGTTACATCTGGCTCCGCCAACCATGGAGCAACCGCAATACAACATGTTTGAGCGCGAGAGGGTGGAGCGCGAGTTTCTGCCGCTGTACGAAAAAGTTGGACTCGGCACAACGGTCTGGTCGCCCCTTGCCTCCGGTCTGCTTACCGGGAAGTACAACGAAGGTGACCCGGGCGACACTCGGATTTCCATGCCGATGTACTCCTGGTTACGCCAGCAGTTCGAGAGTGGCGAGGTTCGCCGGCGGCTCGAGAAAGTGAAGCAACTCGCAAAGGTAGCAGGCGATCTCGGAGTTACCCTGCCAAAACTCGCGCTCGCGTGGTGTTTGAAAAATCCGAACGTGAGCACCGTTATTACCGGCGCGTCGAAGCCTCAGCAAGTTCGGGAAAATATGAAAGCAGGCGAAGTGGTCGATCAGCTCGATGACGGTGTGATGGAAAGAATCGAATCGATATTGCAAGATGGATAGGGCTTATTTGGGGAGATTGCGGAACACAGACTACCAGTCTGTGCGCCCAGCGGAGTTACACTCCGCTGAATTGAACGATCCGCGGATAGATTATCCGCGGGGTGCACAGGCTCTCAAGCCTGCGTTCCGTCGACTTGTCCCGGCCATGCTTTTGGTGGGCGGGATTCTCTTCTGTTGTCCCACTTTGTCGTTTGGTCAAAGCAGGACTGTAAAACTAAACCAAAACGCATTCGCTTACGCAAAGGAACTGATCACGCAGGGACGCATTGTCCTCGATAAGAAAAATGCATGGGCGGATCATCATCCGGGGGCGGCGGAGGCGAATGAGTTCATTCGGACTCACGACATCGCTGAATATGCAAAGTGGCATCTCGGGATCGATGAAACTCATGCCGAAGATACGAAAGCCCGATACAAATTCCCCTTCGGTGACTTCAAGAATGTTCATCGCTGTGGTCTGCTCGCGGTGAAAAGCAGAGCACATCAATTCGGCTATGCTGCCATTGAAAAGGCAGCTATCCGGCTAATCGAGATTGCTGATTCGAAAGAAGAAAATCAGAGTCGAAGAGCGAGAGGAAAGGCTGTTGGGCCAGGCGAAACACAGACTTGCAGTCTGTGAGCCCAATGGAGTTACACTCCGCTGAAGAGGACCAATCATGTCAGCGGAGGGATTCGCTCCTGATCGCCGATATTCTTCATCCAGTCCAGCGGTCATAGACCGCCGTTACAGTCTGCGAGACGCTCAACCGGGATGTCTCTGTTCCAATCGGGGATCCCAGCGGCTCAAAAATCCGTCGATCAATGCAGGCAAATCATCGCTGTAGCCGCCTTCGAGAATTGCAGCGGTTGGAATTTTTACACCAGCCAGCCATTTCCCGAAAGTCGCGAAGTCGTCACCTTCCAACGTCATCTGAGTAATTGGGTCGTTCTTATACGCATCGAACCCCGCTGAGATCAGCAGCAACTGCGGCGTGAATTCGAGTAATTTTTCCAAGGCTTGCTCCGCGACACGAACATGATTGCTGCGTGAAGAGTAAGGCGCGACCGGAAAATTCAAAACATTGGCGAACGATTTTGTTCCCGTGCCCGGCCAGCCCGGGTACTGGTGAATCGACGCGAACATGATTTTTTCATTATTCGCTACCAATGCCTCGGTGCCATTGCCATGGTGCGCGTCGAAATCCCAGATCGCCACGCGTTCAATCTTCATTGTAGTCGCGGGCGTTGGCTGCGGTCCGGCGTCAGTGACGCGAGCCACCGCAAGAGCATCCAATGCGGCCACAGCAATGTTGCTGAAATAACAGAATCCCATTGCGCGATCGCGCATGGCATGGTGACCGGGCGGCCGCATCAAACTGAATGCGCGTTTTCCGTCGATCGCGGCGCGTGCTGCTTCCATCGCTGCTCCCGCTGATTGCCGTGCGTAAAAATCGATGTTGGAATGGGCTGGGGTGTCGAGGTCGAAATCCTGGCTCGCATTCGCTATCCGCGCGAGATGATCGCGCGAGTGTGCGCGCAACAATTCCTGATCGGAAGCCGCGCGTGGTTGGCGCCATTGCCAGTTACCATGCCGACTCTTTAACAACGGGACAGTCCGCACAATCCGCTCCGGCCGTTCCGGATGACCGGGCCGGCCGTACTCGGTGCAGCGTGGGTTGTGAAAAATTTGCACGCGCTTTTGTTAGCGCGATTTCATGCGCGCGACAAACCGCGTTGTGCAAAGAATGACGTCGGCCAACCTGACAAAAGCGAAGCAGCCGTGCCTGCCAGGAGCGTAAAGTTAAAAGGGTTACAACGTTACAAAGCGAGCCGTTTTAACATTGTAACCCTGTAACGAATTGTAACGTTGTCGTTTCATCGAATGTGCTCGACATGACAAGAACATTAAGAGATCTCCAACGCACTCTCATTTTTGCTGCTCTTGCTTTCGCGGTGGCTTCCATCGCTCGTGCACAAATCTTCACCAGCAGCATCGTCTCCACTGAAGCGACGATGCCGATGCAACATGGATCTTCCGTCGTCGAACTTGATGACGGCTCGCTCCTCGTCTCCTGGTATTCGGCAGCCAATGAAGCCGCACGTGACAGCCGGATTTTTTGTCGACGCTCAACGTCGGCTGGCTTGAACTGGGGCCCAACTCAAATTGCTGTCTCACCGGGAGAGCGCGCCCGCGAATCCTGGTTTGCGAACAAAGCCGTCGGAAACAGTGTCTTGTTTCAAGACAAGGAAAATGTTCTTTGGCTTTTCTATGCTGCCGTCGAAGCCGGTGGCTGGAGCGGCGCGCACGTCGATTACAAAACTTCGCGCGATCGCGGGCGCACCTGGTCGGAATCCCATCGGCTAACGAGTGGGCTTGGCGATTTGCCCCGCAATAAACCCGTGGAGTTGGCCGGATGCGAGATCCTTTTACCGCTCTCGCATTCCGGCTTTCGAAAGTATGCTTACGGAGCGCGCTTGAAAACATGCGCGAAACTTTTGCAACCGAGCTATCCGACCATCGATGGTTCGAAATTTAGCCATCCTGCTTTTGTTGCTCTTGGTTCCAATCACGTCCTCGCCTTCGTGCGTGCTCGCGGCGGCGGAATGTTGGAAAGCACATTTTTTGATCCTGACAGGAATGGATGGAGCATTCCGCAGCCAACGAATTTACCCAACTCCGATTCAGCGATCGATGCAGTTCGGCTTGAAGATGGTCGGATTCTACTCGCCTATAATGATCATGGCACGATTCGTAATCCCCTGAGCATTGCAGTCTCAGCTGATCGGGGCAGTGGAGGTGCGGAAGCACATCTCTCTGCCGGCGCAGGGTTTCGAAAGCTGCGTGACATCGAAAACGAGCCTGGTCAGGATTTCTGCTATCCTTCGTTAGTTCGAGCGCGAGATGACACGTTTTATTTGACCTATACCTGGCGTTATCGTTCCGCCATCAAGTGCGTTCATTTCGATGCCAGTTGGCTTTGCCTAAATCCCGTTAGCGTTGGCCAATAAAAAGCGCGGCGGAAGGCGAAGTTGTAAGCCCCAAGGGATAGAATGAATGCCGCGTCTTTGGCGCTAAATACACTAGGACGGCCGGCCTGTGTTTGGCCTACTGCTGTGTATAAGGGCTTTTCAACAAAGCCATATCCTTTCAAGGTACTTGTTTGGTTTGATGATAAGGCAAACCCAATTCGTAGAGCAGTAGTTCATCGCGAATGGCGTTATAAACGGCATTATTGGCAGTCTGGCTTGCGAGTTTCATCGCGCGGCGCGCGGTTTGCTGTGCCTCGTCAAAGCGTCCCGCTTCGGCATAAGCGGCGGCCAGAGTGTGAAGAATCGCTGCATTGTTATTGCTCGCGAGCGCATTCGCTCGCTCGGCTAATTGAACGGCGCGTTTGCCGTCGCGCACGGAATCGTCCGCAGCAGTCGCGAGCACCCAGGCGAGGCTATTTAGTGCGCTGACCTTGTCTGGCGCAAGTTCAAGCGCACGGCTAAGTTCCGCTGCGGCTTCGCCCGTCTGTCCGTTCTTCATCAAAGCAAGGGCGAGAGTGACATGGGTAGTGGCATCATTTGGTTGTAAACGCCTGGCAGTTTCGAGGTTTGCGATCGCCTCGGCCGTCCGGCCGCGTTGGAGAAGAAGCGAGCCAAGATTCAAGCGCGCATCGAGGTATTGCGGCCGCAAGGAAAGAGCGCGTTTGTATTCGCTTTCCGCCTGGTCGAATTGCTTGAGCTCACGCAGAGCGCTGCCGTAGTTATTGTGTGAGTCCGCCTCATCGGGGCGGATTTCGATCGCGCGCCGATATTCGGCGCGTGCTTCATCGAACTCTCCTTTTTCGATGTAGGCGCCGCCTAAATTGTAATGCGCCTCGACATAATCGGGCCAGATATTGATGGCGCGGCGATAGTGCACAATCGCTTCGTCGAGTTGACCCTGATTTTTCAGGGCTAGGCCGAGATTATATTCTGCCATCCAGCATTTTGGGTTTTGTGCGAGGGTGGCCTGATAAAGGGTGATGAGATCGTGATACTTTGCACTTTGATGAAAGGTCAATGCGCCAAGGATCAATAAGATAGCCAGGGTCGAAGGTGCTTGGATCGCTAGCCGGTGGGTCCCAACTTTTTCCACCGCCATGACAACGCCAGCGCCAGCCAGCGCCAGCGGCCCCATGCTGGCGAGATACTGGAAATGATCGCTGACGAAGCTGTAGCGAAAGAAATAAACATCAAAAAAATCGAGCACTGGAAAAAGCGTGATGACGAAATAGGCGAAAGCGAAAGCAAGCGGTCGCAAGGCAGTGTTACGTTTGACAAATAAAACGGTGGCGGCAATAAGCAGCGCGACTAACGGGATCCAGGCAAACCATCGCGATGGATCAACGTTCCAGCGCGGGTAGATGAAAATCAGCGGATGCGGCCAGGCGAGCTTGAGTAGATAGAACCAGATGGCATCGGCTGAAATAAGGATGCGCTGAAGAGGCGTCTGCACCCATTCCGCTCCGGTAGCGTGGGAGTGAAATTTCTGTTCCCAGATTGTCCATCCGCTCGCCAGCAGCGAAATTAGAACGAAAGGGAGAAATAAACGCAGGTCGCGTTGCTTGATTCCGCCTTCGCGCCACCACAGGCACAGCG
>QHRJ01000038.1 GCA_003220075.1 Verrucomicrobiota bacterium | reverse complement strand
TCGTGGGCGATTCCGCCGGCCAGCGTTCCCAATGATTCGATCTTGCCTTTGGTGAGCCGATCATCTTCCGCGCGCTTACGTTCAGTGACGTCACGAAAGAAAGCCGAAACGCCTCCGCCGCTGGGATAGGCATGAACTTCAAACCACTTCGTTCCGCGCGGATCGCACGCTTCAAATTCGACTGGTGCCTGCTCGGCCATAACCTGCCGATAATTCTGTTCGAAAGCCGTGCCGCGAAGTTCGGAAAACGTCTGCCACAGCTCGCCTCCCAGAAGCTCTTTGCGCGAGCGTCCGAATAAAGCCTCCGCCTCCGGATTCACATAGGTAAATCGCCACGCGTAATCGAGGGCGAAGAAACCATCGGTCGTATTCTCGAGAATATCCGTCAGCGTCCGGGCTGACTGTTGGAGTGCAATCCGGGCCTGGTTACGTTCCGTGAGGTCGCGAATTTGCCGCTCCGCCACCGCCAGGCGCACATTCAGCAACGACAGGTCGATTGGTTTTGTAAGGTAATCATTCGCCCCCACTTCCAGCGCCATCTCCAGGTCTGCGCGATCGGTTTTACCGGTCACGAGCAGGATGAACATTTCGTCGCCGTCTTGGCGCGCCCGCAATTCGCGACACAAGTCGATGCCACTTTTTCCCGGCAGCATCCAATCAAGAATAAGGAAGGGGAAACTGTCCGTTGCCAGAGCGCGCTCGGCCTCTTCGGCGGTTGCGACTTGCGTCACTTTATGGCCGCGCATTCCGATCAGCCTGGA
The DNA here is from genome assembly GCA_003220075.1 of Verrucomicrobiota bacterium. Taxonomy (GTDB): domain Bacteria; phylum Verrucomicrobiota; class Verrucomicrobiia; order Chthoniobacterales; family UBA10450; genus AV69. The sequence continues at coordinate 36,312 of QHRJ01000038.1, read as the reverse complement.
GAGCGTTTTCCGGCTGTCGTCCTGGTCTTCGACAAGAAGAATATTCATCACGCGATATCGGCGTCAGTGCGGTCTCTCGGCCTCGCGCCGAAGTTCGATAAGCGCCCTAACATCATCCATCCCAAAGCAGCAGATTAGTTGCCAAATTCGGCTTCCCGGCGGCTGTAGCCCGGCTTTCTCTTTTCCAATTTTCGGTGACGCAGTTGCGCCGCCAGTGCCGCCGCGTTAATAAGGCAATCTGTCGCGCTTCTGAGTCTCATGCTGCGAAAATTCCGCGCCCTTTTTTTTCTCGTTCCGGCCACGGTTGCATTTGCCCAGCAACCCTCGCCCGCGCCCGAAAAGCCAAAACCGCCGCCGGTCGCGGAACAAAAAATAACGGTCAGCTCGGTGCACGTCGATGGCCCCTACATCGCCCTCACTTTTGACGACGGTCCAAGCGAAAAACTCACGCCGCGGCTGCTCGATTTACTCGCGCAGCATCATATTCATGCCACTTTTTTTGTCATCGGCGAAAACGTGGCGCAGCATCCCGAAATCTTGCAACGCGCAGCGCGAGAAGGCCACGAGATTGGCAACCACTCCTGGTCGCATCCTAATCTCGCGAAAATCTCCGACGATGCCGTTCGCAGCCAGATCAAGCGCACCGAAGAGGCGATAACCGGCGCGATTGGTTCGCGGCCGGTTTTACTTCGCCCGCCCTACGGTTCGCTCACGACACGTCAAAAACATTTTATTCACGACGACCTCGGCTATGAAATTATTCTGTGGGACGTGGATCCGCTCGACTGGAAGGAACCCGGTCCAAATATCGTTAGTAGTCGTATCCTGAAGGAGACACGCCCGGGATCGATCGTGCTATCGCATGATATTCATGCGCAGACGATCCAGGCGATGCCGGCAACTTTGACCGAGCTCGAAGCCAAAGGATTCAAATTCGTCACCGTCTCCGAATTATTGAAGCTACGGACGCCGGTCCCACCGCCGACGCCGAAGCCAGTCAACGCGCCAACTGCCACTCCGTCTCCAGTTGTCGCGGCTTCACCGAACGGTTAACTCTCGCGGCATGATCGCCGATCATTATTTGCAGCTTCGAACCGATCTCGAAACTGCGCTGATCCGATTGCTGCGACTCGGCGCGGATCTGCAGCGCAGCCCAGGTTCATTGGAGACGCTGCATGCTCTTCTCATCGACATTCGCCAACCGCTTCTCTTCGTCGTCGTCGGCGAAGTGAAAGCGGGAAAATCCTCGCTTCTAAATGCGCTTTTCGGCCGCGAATTCGCCAAGACCGGCGTGCTACCAGCGACCGACCGAGTGTGCATTTTTCGCTATGGCGAGGTGGAAAAAACGGTCGATGTCTCCCCTCAACTGATCGAGCGCTTCCTTCCGATCGATTTCCTGCGTGACTTCAATGTCGTCGATACCCCCGGGACGAACACGATGGTGGCAGAGCATCAACGCATCACCGAAGAATTCGTGCCCCGGGCCGATCTCGTCCTGTTCGTTTTTTCCGTGGTTAATCCCTGGACGCAATCGGCGTGGGACCTTCTCGCTTTCGTGCAAAAGCGTTGGCTAAAAAATATCGTTTTCGTTTTGCAACAGGCTGACTTGCGTGACCCTGCCGAGATTGCTGTCATCCACCGTCATCTTCAGGATACCGCCCTTCAGAAACTCGGAACCGCCCCCCCTATTTTTGCTGTCTCCGCGCGTCAGGCTTTACTCGCGCGCACGGGGGCGCCCGGAGCGGCCAGCCTCGAAGAAAAAAGCCAGATTGTTCCGTTGCAAGAGCACATCGATTTGATCATGTCGGATGCGAGTGCCCACGCGCTGAAGTTGCGATCGGCCTGGCAAACCGCGCAGGTTGTTCTGCAAGAGATCGCCTCGGAAGTGCGCGAGGCATTTCGCACCATTAGACAGGACGAAGAGCGGTTCGATCGCCTGATGCACTTCCTCCGGGCGCGCAAGGAACAAACGTTGTGGCAAGTGCACGGTTTTGTCCGGGGAATCGAGCAAGCCTGCCGCGATTGCGCCGCCCAAGGAACCCGATTTCTCGAGAGCAAACTGACTTTCTGGACAACGGTGAACATGATTTGGCGACGCGATTATTGGCAGCGCGATTTTCAAGATGAAATGGAAACGAAGCTTCGCCAGATCGTGCAGCCACAAATCGAAAACGCAGTGCAATTACTTGAAACCGATCTGCGTGGAATCTGGCCGCAACTACAGGACATGATCGAGACGCATTTTGGGGGCGAAGTGAAATCTCAGGCGCCACGGACGCCACCGGATTTCGCGCGCCAACGCCGTGAGTTATTGCAATCCATTCAACTGACGCTGGCGGAGCGAAGCGGCGGAAACGCCATTGAAGAACAAATGGGAGAGATATTTCGGGAAACGTCCGACCGCTTGCGAATTCCAGCGGGCGTGGCGGCGGCGGGTGGACTGGTGGCACTGGTCGCGGCCATGAGTAGCGCCGCTGTTGCCGATGTCACGGGGGTGCTGGCGGCTTCAGCCGCGATTATTGGAACTTTGCTGGCAAAATGGCAGCGCGGAAAAATTCTTCGTGTTTACGCCGAACAAATGGAAGCAAAACGCAGTGAGCTCGTGCTTGCGATCGAGAATCAGATCTCGCACACGATCGATTTGTTCTATGGCGAGATCAACGCAGCAATACAACCGCTCACTGCCTTCTGCACGACGCAACGTGCGCATTTTCAATTGCTGGTCGATCGGATCGGAGAACTCGACGCGACTTTTGAAAAACTGCGTCCGCGCGTGATGGGAAGCGGCGCCAGCTAGCGCGAGGCGGCGCCGATCTGCTGAACAAGGCGTCCCTCAGCCTGGCGCTTGGCGATCACGAAGTGGTTGTTGTCGCCATAACTGCGCCATGGTCCGGGCGGGATATCGCGCACTTCCACAAATTGCCAGTCGGTCACATCAGTCGGGCCGAGCCCAAGATAATCTCGCACTGCCGGAGAGACATCGAGACCGGCACCGTGATTCAGGTTCGGCTTCGGTCGCTCATTCTGAAAAACGTACTGGAAATGGTCGGTGCGAAACGGTCCGCAATCTTCCCACTGGGCATAGCAAACGCGACTGCCTTTGCGGATAGCCAGCCAGCGGTCTTTGCAAACCGAACGGCCCGGTTCGGTGTAAGCAGTCCTAAACCATGGAATCACCAACGGCGCTTCCGGCTTAAACTGTCCGTGCGTGACGTCGTTATAAGGGAGAGCGCAATAAAAAGGGTTCTGCCGGGGGGTAAATGAAGCCGGGATGTAATTCCGGCGGGAGGACGCCTCCGGAGTATCAAAGCCGCCGTAATTCGAGGTCCAGTTCGCGTCCCAGCAGCTCTTGTAATTCGGGACCGGGTTATTCCCGCCAGCCTGCTCGCCAACCCAAAACACTGTTGTCACGATACTCGCCTTCCATGGGTAACGCGTCGCCGTGTTGGACCGGGAAGCGGTTGGGACGAAAACCTGGGGCTCGACTTTCAGCAAGGCCTGTTCGCGCAATTTGCGGGCATATTTGGCGAAATCGGCCGCGCTCTCATAAGGCGATTGTGCCATGGCTACCCCCGTCCCAAGGAGCACTAGAGCGACGGCGGGAAAACCTTTTCTCATTAGCGTGGCTTTGTTTATCCGAAAACTTGCCGGCAGGCAAGGGCTTTTCCTCTTTTCGAGGAATCCTCGCCTGGCTGGCTACTGTCATTTGCAGCAGTATCCATTCCAAGCATTTAGCCACGTGAGAGCACGGTATCGTGCCGAAAGTGGCCTTCGTCCGTCTGCGGATAATCCAGGGTGAAATGCAGTCCCCGGCTCTCTTTGCGGAGGAGGGCGCTGTCCACAATCAGCGCCGCGACCGTGGCAAGGTTCCGCAGTTCCAGGAGGTCGACTGAGACCTTGAAATTCCAGAAAAATTCGCGGATCTCCCGCTGGAGATTCCGTAAACGCGACGCTGCCCGTTGCAGGCGTTTGTCGCTTCGAACAACCCCGACGTAGTCCCACATCAGGCGCCGGATCTCATCCCAGTTGTGATAAATTACCACCAGTTCGTCCACATTTTGGACGTTGCCGGAAACCCATTCGGGTAATGCAATTTTATCATCTTGCTCCTTCGGAAACTCGCGCGCCAGCGCCGCAGAGGCCCGCTGTGCCACCACAACGCCCTCGAGCAGCGAGTTGCTCGCCAGTCGATTTGCCCCGTGCAGACCGGTGCATCCCACTTCCCCAATCGCATACAAACCGCGCAGGCTGCTCGCGCCATTGACATCGGTCTTGATCCCACCGCATTGATAATGCGCCGCCGGCACGACCGGAATCGGCTGCCGGCTCATGTCGATCCCAAGTTGCAAACATGTTTCGAAAATGTGCGGAAAACGCTCGCGCAAAAACGCCTCGGGCTTATGCGTGATATCCAGATAAACGCATTGGGCACCGCTGCGCTTGATCTCGGCATCGATCGCCCGCGCCACCACATCACGCGGAGCGAGCGAGCCACGCGGATGATATCGCGGCATGAAATCTTCGCCGTGGGCATCACGCAAGATTCCGCCTTCACCGCGGACTGCTTCCGAAATCAGAAAGGAACGTTGTTCGGCGTGATACAAACAGGTGGGATGGAATTGGACGAATTCCATGTTCGCGATGGCGACCCCGGCGCGCCATGCCATGGCCACGCCATCGCCCGTCGCAACCGCCGGATTGGTGGTGTAGAGATAGACTTTCCCGCATCCGCCGGTGGCCAGCACCACCCGATCGCTTCGAATCGTCTCAACGTCGCCCGTTTTCTCATCGAGCGAATAAAGTCCGAGACACCGATCTTCCGTTGCAAATCCAAGTTTGGCCGCGGTGATCAAATCAATCGCGGTATGGTTCTCCAGCAATTGGACATGCGGCGATCGACCGAGCGCCGCCAATAGCTTGTTTTCGATCTCGCGCCCGGTCACGTCCTGCACGTGCAACACGCGCCGCTTCGAATGCCCGCCCTCGCGACCAAGATCGAGCTCGCGATGACCGGAAACCTCGCGTTCATCAAAATGCACGCCGACTTCCATTAGCTCCCGGATCGCCTCCGGACCTTCCGTCACAATCGTGCGCACAACTTGTTCGTCGCAAAGCCCGGCGCCGGCTTCGAGGGTGTCGCGCACGTGCAACTCGAAAGAATCTTCGTCACTCGTGACGCAGGCAATCCCGCCTTGGGCCCACGCGGTGTTGCTGTCGGCCCCTTTGCGTTTCGTGATCACGGCGACGGAACCGTGCTGCGCCGCCTTCAAGGCAAAACTCAAGCCGGCGATCCCGCTCCCGACCACAACGAAATCGAATTCCTTCACGTCAATCGCAAGTTATCGATCAATCGCGTTTTGCCGATGAAAACTGCGAGCGCAATGAGCGCGTTCGGCCGCAGTTTTTCCAGTGGCTGCAAGTTTTCAGCATCGACGATGCTGATGTAATCGATACGCGCGCCCTTGGCTAACGCGATTACGTTTTTGGCGGCGTCGATCAACTTGCTTACAGAATTTTCTCCGCCGGCGGCCATTTCTTTCGCCCGCAGCATGGCCTGATACAGCATCGGCGCCGCGGCGCGCTCCTCCGCGTCCAGGTATTGATTGCGTGAGCTCAGCGCCAGCCCGTCCTCCTCACGCACCGTCAAAACGCCGATGATTTCGATCAGAAAATTCAGGTCGCGCACCATGCGCCGGATGATCGCCAGTTGCTGATAATCCTTTTCACCGAACACCGCGGCGTCGGGCGCGAGCAAATTAAAAAGCTTTGCTACCACCGTACAGACGCCGCGGAAATGTCCCGGCCGCGCTGCGCCGCAAAGCCCCGCCGACAAACGCGTCTCTTCGACATAAACCGAGCGATCGTCGAAATACAGTTCGCGCGGGCGAAAGAGCAGATTGACTCCTGCGTCAGCGCAAAATTTTTCGTCCATAGGTTCCGGCCGCGGGTATTTCCCAAAATCCGAGCCCGGCTCGAACTGCAACGGATTAACGAAAATACTGACCGCAACTTCCCCATCTTTTCCAGCGTGCTCACGCGCGACACGAATCAACTCCAGATGTCCACGATGCAACGCACCCATCGTCGGCACGAGCACGGATTTGGCCGCTCGTTCGCGCACATGTGCCTGGGCCGCATCCGCTGTCTCGATGATTTTCACTGGAGAGTCGATCATCCCGAGCGCAGTCAAGGGATCCCGTGATGGAATCTTTAAGGTAACGCAGCGGGATCCCTCGACTATGCTCGGGATGACAATTCGATCCAAATCGCTTGGCGACCAACGGCAAATTTTTGGTGGCCGAAATTTTTCCAGCCGGCGCGCTTAGCCAACTCGCGCAATTCAACGAAACTGAACGCACGCGCTGCTGATAGTCGTGCATCAGTTTTCGTCATCGCAGCGCGATAGATTGTCGCCGTCACAAAATAAACCGCGAACCTCACCCAGCGTGCCCTTCGCAAATCGGCAACTAAAATTCGCGTCGTCGAGAGCTCGCGAATTTTTTGCAGGACGCGCACAGCGTCATTGTTGCTGAAATGGTGAAGGGTGAGCGAACAAAGCACGATGTCGTAAAGCTCAGACGGATTCCATTCGAACAGATCCGCGCAAATGAAATCGATCTCCGGATAAGCAGCGCTCAGTCGTCGCGCAATTTCGATGGTCGATTCCTGCTGATCGATCGCGTCGATGTGAACGGAAACATTTTGCCCTCGCGCATGATCGACGATCAGGCGTGGGATGTCGCCTGAGGCTGTCGCAACGTCCAGGATGCGCGCTTTCCCATTTGGTCTGAGCCAGCGTCGCAAAAAATGTCGCATTATTCGGTGGCTGCCGAACCAGCGATTGAGCGAGCGCAGATTGGCCAGGTCGCGTTCCAGCTCTGGCGTGACCGGCTGGGGCCGGTCCATCAATTCCGGCAGCGCCGGATCGAACTGCCGCTTCACTTATTCCGCCAGAAAACTCCGCCAGCTCTCCGGCAACAGGGCCGATTCCACGTCGCTCGCAATCCGGCCTTCGAACGCCGGTTCAAAATTCGTGCTGGTGCCGTAAACCATGATTGCATCCTCGCTTCCCTCCACCCGCACGGCATGCGCCACCCCTGGCGGAATCACGACCGCGACATTGTTCGGGCCGCGATGATTGTCGCCATCAATAAAAAAATGCATGATGCGGCTGCGAAAACCTTCGCGCACGTCGCGCAAAATCATCTCGACCCGGCCCTGGACGAAAAACATTACATCCCACTGTTCCGCCTCGTAGTCGACATTCCCTGTCCTGGTAAACCTGCGCCGTAACGATCTCGCAGGGTCTTCGCCTTCGGGAATAAATGGGGGATGAACATGGAAGCCTTTGGCGGTGTTGGCGAACATGCGGGCCGTGGCCCATTGCCGCGGCCAAAATTTTAGATTCGCCAGCACCCCTTCGTCCCGCCGGGCGAGTTCTCCGAAAAATCCACGGTGCCGCTGCACATGGATGGTGCGCGCGAACATTTCGACGCCAGGAATCCAGACTGCCGCGAGGGAACGGCGATTCGCCGATACGATCTGCCCAGCTTCCACGCCGACGCCGCCAAGCCGTTTTGCCAGCGCCGGAGCTCGATAGTCGCGCGTGCTTAACGCGGCCACCGCGGCAGGCTGTAAACCGCGCCAAATATTTTTCCCGGATTTTTTCATTTTTGTAGCGGCGGCTTATGACCGCCGATCTCACGTTGGCCAACTACGTCCTTAGCGAGAAATCGATCCGCTCGCTAGAAAGATTTGGATTATAATAAGGATCGCGTCGAAACATTTCGGGCCAGCGTTTCTGCAAATCCACACACAATACGCTCGCATTTTCCTTTTTCGAAGTGCGACGCAATTCCGCATATGGAATCGAAACTGTTCGCAATCCTTGTTCGCGTAGTCTCAAACAATACTCGGTCCCAACCCAAATCCGGTCATCCCGAGCGAAAATACCACTCCGGCTCGGAGCGAGGGATCCCGCCGCGTTACCTGGCAGCGTTCGATGCAACAATTCCCGCCGCGTTAGCAAGCACGACGCGCTCACCGCGCTGTAATTCCGCGCCGTCTGCAATTGTCGATTTGCGCCACGAAAATTCCGCGCGAGTCCGGCGAAGGCTGAATTCACCTTGCCATCCGGAGATAAAATCAATCCAGCGCTTTCAACTGTGCCCTCCGTCGAAACGACGCGCGCGCCGACGGCACCAATCTTCGGATTCGACAGTTGCTCAGCCATCACGCTCAACCAATTCTCGTTAAGCGGCTCAAGGTCGGAATCGAGAAATAGCACGTATTCGCCGGTCGCTTCCTTGAGATTTGCAACGATTTCGAAATTCGGAAAATCCGTGTTCGCGCGAATTCGATCGGCATCGCCAGCAGACCCATTGATAATGATCGAAATCTTCTCGGCGGCGATTTGCCGCCGAACGCGGTAGAGATGCGTCTCCCAATCAATTGTCACCCGCGCATTTTCCTGCCGCCGCGCCAAGTGCTCTTCAATGCCGCGCCGTCCCGCTTCCAGCGCGCCCGGTTTACGCCGGATGTTGTGCGCGGTCGATTCGGCCGTTCGCCGCCAATGATAAAGCACTCGCGGGAGATGCCGGATCCGGTCCGTTTTTTCCGATATGCGCAGGAGCAAATCGTAATCCTGCGCCCCGTCGAACTCGCTGCGAAATCCGGCCTGCGCCAGATCGCGCCGTATGACCACGAAATGTCCCAGGTAATCGTGTGTGCAAAAAAATTCCGGCGACCAATCCGGTTTTAGCATCGGCGCCGCTAATTTCCCGTCCACAATTTTGTCTTCGTCGGAATAAATCACATCGGCTTCCCGGTCGTTTTGCAAAAGCTCGATTGCGCGAAACAACGCGTCCGGTTCGAGTAAATCGTCGTGGTCGAGCAGCACCACCCATTCTCCGCGCGCGCGGGAGAGCGCCGCGTTTAAGGCTGAGGAAATCCCACCGTGCTCCTGAAAGCCGGTTTGAATGCGGGCATCACGTTGTCCCAGCTTTTCTAGCAGGCCGCGCACGCGGGGGTCACTCGAGCCATCATCAATTAAAACTAGCTCCCAATTCTCGTAGGCCTGCGCAATGACCGATTCGACCGCCGCCGTCAAGAATTGGTCATCCGGATTAAACGTTGGTGTCAAAATCGAAATGAGTGGCCGATAAGAGAACGTTCGCGATTGCTCGCGCAGTTTCGCCGCTTCTTCCGCGGAAACGCGATGCCGTGCAAACCAGCGGCCGTATTCATCTTGCTCGACGGCCTCAGTTAATTGCCGCCGCCGGAATAACCGGAACGGCGCGGAAAGAATTTTTGCGATGCGCCCTTCGGTGCTGTGGCGTAATCGACGATGTTCCTCGCGCAATCTTTGGAGGTCGCGCTTCACATCTTTCAGACGCAACAGCTCTTCCTCCAGCCGTGCGATGTGCGCTTCAGCTGCTCGCAGTTCGTCGTCCTTCACCGGCACAGTATATTGATTGATGCCACAGGCGGGCAAACGTACCGTGCCCGCCCGAACTCATGTTCGATTACGTTGTTTATCTTTTTTACCGGACCGGAACGGACTTGCTCACCTTGTTGCCACTGCCCTTGATATTCGCGATTGGGCAAATCGGCGGCGCCATTGGGTGGCTAGCGCTGCCGCACTACCGCAAGCTGGCTCTGCGCAATGTACGCATCGCTTTCGGCGAGGAGCTTTCCGAAAAACAGATGCGCCGGGTCGTGCGCCGGCATTTTCAATGGCTAGGAGCGAACCTGCTCTGCAGCGTGAAGTTCACCCGCATGCCGATGGAAAAGATCCTGGAGCGCGTGCGCCTGGAAAACTTCGAGGATGTCGAAAATTGTTTCCTGCAAAAGCAGCCGTTCGTCCTGTGCCTGAGTCACATCGGTTCCTGGGAGTTTTGCAGCCAACTGTTCCCGCATTTCGCGCACGGACAACGGACCGCGACTGTTTACCAACGCATCCGCAATCCGCATATCGATCGACACGTTCGGGAGGCACGCAGCCGATTTGGCCTCGAGGTCTTTGAGCGGAGCGAAGGTTTCGGCAAAGTGATTGAGCTGCTGCGAAGCGGCGGCGCCATCGGTATTCTCATCGATCAACACGCCGGCGACGGCGGCCTCTGGACGCCGTGCTTTGGCAGGCTCGCTTCCACCACACCATTACCGGCGCTGCTGGCGCGGCGAACGCACGCCAAGCTGATCGGATTTGCCGTTCACACCGAAGGCTTCGCGCGCTGGCGCGCGGTGGCGGAAACGCCAATCGACGGCACCAGCGAATCAATCGAAAAGCTAACCGCGCGCGGGAACGAAATCTTGGAAGAACAAGTCCGACGTGCGCCGGAAGATTGGTTTTGGGTACATAATCGCTGGAAAACGCCGCGGCCAAATTTTCTGCTCGCGAAATACAAGCGCGGTATCTTTTTGCCGGAGAACACCAGGCTAAAGCCATTTCGCATTTTGATTCGGGGCAGCAGTTGGCTGGGCGACGCCGTTATGAGCGTGCCGGCCGTGCGCGCCATCAAAGGTGGGCGCCCAGACCTACACGTGACCGTGGCCGCCCCGGGAAAACTTGCGGCCCTCTGGAGAATTGTTCCAGAGGCCGATGATATTATCGTTCTGCCGTCAAAATCGGTTTTGGCGGCGGCGCGATTGTTTCGTCAAAAACGGCCGTTCGATGCCGCGATCCTGTTTCCGAATTCGCTGCGCAGCGCCCTCGAAATCTTTCTGGCGCGCATCCCGCGGCGCGTTGGTTTAACTGGGCATTGGCGCCGCTGGCTGCTAAACCAACGACCCCGGGAGACCTTCTCCCGTGGCATCGTTCATCAAACCTACAAGTATCTCGAATTGGCGAGCATGATCGGGGCGATAGTGAAGCCGCAATTTCCTGCGGCTAATTCGATTAAAGGTCGTCACGATCAACTCAAACTCGGCCTTTGTCCCGGGGCGGAGTATGGCCCGGCGAAGCGATGGCCACGTTTCACGGAAGTGGCGCAGGAAATCGCGTCGCGCTTTCCGGTGCAATGGGTTCTCTTCGGTACTGCTGGCGATGCCGCAGTCGGCTTCGAAATTGCAGCAGCGCTGGGTGAGAAGTGTTTGAATCGCATCGGCCAGACGACGCTCGAAGAATTGATCGATGAGCTACGCTATTGTGATCTGTTGCTTACTAACGATACCGGAACAATGCATCTCGCGGCCCTGTTGCAGGTGCCTACGATCTCGATTTTCGGATCGACCGAACCGTTGCGGACCGGCCCGCTCGGCCGGGGCCATCGCATTTTTCGGCATCATGTCGAGTGCAGCCCCTGTTTTCTCCGTGAATGCCCTCTCGATTTCCGCTGCATGCACGCGGTCACGAGCGCGGAAGTCGTTGCCGCCATTCAACAAATGATTTCGGGACAGGTTGAAGGGACGAAATCGGGTAACGTTGCTTTCGCGGCCGCATTTGGAAATCATACGTCGGTATGACGGTACCCGGCGCGCCCCGCATCCGCACTGAAGTGCAGGTGATGTTTTTCGATACCGACTGCGGTGGTGTCGTCCATAACATCGCTTATCTGCGCTTCATCGAGATCGCCCGCACTCTCCTGGCCGAGCAACTCGGACTCACCTTGTCGGAAATGGCGGCGACCCAAAAGTATCCCGTCGTCGTCCGGACGGAGATCGACTACCGCCGCGCCGCCAAACTGGGCGACCGTCTCACGATTGAAGGTTGGCTCGATCAACTCGAACGCGTGCGATTTTGGTGCGCTTTTCGGATCGTGCGGAACGCAGACGATGCCCTAATCGCCGAGTGCTGCCAGACGCTGGCGTTGATTCAAATGCCGTCGGCAAAATTGCTGCGCTTGCCCGACAGTTGGGATCGATATCGTGCAGCGGCGGTGGACGCTCACTAAAATGGTCACGGGCACCGGCGCGCTTAGCATTGAGGAAACGTTTCTCGGACCGCGGGCATTGCCGCCGCCGCCGACCCGGCACGCGCTCTTTGCCATTCTAATCGCCCTGGCGACGCTGGTGCATTTCGGGACGATCGGAATCGGCGATCTTTACAGCGAGACCGAGGGGCAATACGCCGCCGCTGCGCGCGAAATGATTCAGAGCGGTCAGTATTTGTTGCCGACGAATGACAGTATTCCGCGTCTGCAAAAACCGCCGCTGCTCTACTGGCTGATCGTTGCCAGCTACAAGCTCTTCGGGATCCACACCGCGGCCACGCGCGTTCCGATCGCGTTTTCGGCTGTGGTAACGGTAGCATTCACGTTTCTGATCGGTGAACGGCTGGCCGATTACTGGCGCGGATTCGCTGCCGGACTGATTTATCTCACGCTAAGCGGTACGTTCATTTTCGGTCGCATTGTCATGCCGGAGCCACTCTTTGCCGCGCTCTTTGCCGGGGCGATCTATTGCGGGTTGGCCGGGTTCCAGCAGCGTCATCAGCGCCGCGCTTGGTTTGCCGGATTTTGGATTTGCGCCGCCCTCGCATGTCTGACGAAGGGTCCCCATGGATTGCTTTTTCCGGCGGCGACCTTTGCCGCGCTGGCGATCTTTTATCGTGAGGCGCGGATACGGTTTCGCCCGCTTCTTTGGTGGCCTTATCTGTTACTTTTTCTCGCCATCATTGGACCCTGGTATCTCTGGATCGAAGTCCATTTTGACGGGCCTTTCCATCGTCTGGTCGCTGAGGAGTGGACCAAACATTTGCTGGGCCGCTATCCTAACGGGAATTGGTACGACGACGTTCCACGCTGGCAATTTCTCGCCAGCCATCTCGCCTGGTCGTTTCCCTGGTCGCTGGCGATTCTGCCGGCGCTAACCTTTTCCTGGCGGCGCGTGATCCGACCGCGCGAGATTAGTTTCCAGGAAGCTCTTCCGATGGCCTGGGCCATTGTGGTGTTGGCACCGGTTTTGGCCATCGGGCAGCGACAGGATTATTACGCGCTGAGCATGTTCAGCGCGTTTGCACTCTGGGCTGCGATGATTTTCGAGCGCGCGCCAAATTCTCTGCGTAATCTCGGCGCCACTACGGTTGGGCTCGTTGGAATCGCGATCGGTTTCATTGCCATAACGCTTCCGCGGTTTCTTCCCAAAAACGAGAGCGAGTGGGGTGAAACAGACCTTCGGTGGACGGCGTGGAAGGCACTTGCCGACATGCCGGCGAGCGCCTGGCTGCATTTTCGCCCACTTCTCGCCATCTCCGCAATCGGCCTCCTGATCGGCGCAATCATCACCATTTACCTGCTTTGCCGCCGACGCGAAAAAATCGCAGCGGTTGGCCTCGCCTTCGGAATGACCGTGGTCGGTCTTTGCATGATCAGCGGCATCGCGCGAATTGCCCCATTTTTTTCCCTGGCGGAAGCGGCCCGCTTCTTAAACAGCCGCTTGGGCACGAATGGTCAGGTGCTTTTTGAAGGGCCGCCTGACATCGCCAGCAGCCTCGGGTTTTATCTCGAACGCAAGTTCGCCATGGTCAACCAAGAGCCCGATCCGCGAATACCGCTTACTCCCGAACAGCGCAGTCTCTTTCTCGAGGAAAAGGCTGCGCTCGAGCAATGGCGGACGCCGCGCCCGGTATTTCTCATCATCGAAGAAAACCGGGTGGTTTACTGGCGTGGGCTACTGGTGCAACACTTCCATGTTTATCATCAGGTCGCGAGTTTCGGCACCTACATCATTCTCTCGAATCAACTTTAGGGTTGTTTGAAAAAGAGGCGGAACAGGCTACCGTGCGAACCTGTTTTCACGATTCACGATTTAACTATTTAGCGTTTACCTTCACCCATGTCACAACATCGCAGTCTCAAGGGAGCCAGCACCATCGCAGCCAAGCGCAATGTCTTGAAACGTTTCGAGCGCGTCGATCTGCTCAGAAAACGCGGGCAATGGAAGGAAACGAGTAAGGTGATCGGGCTGGCGAAAACGAAGCCGGATGTGTGATCGGCGCCGTGAATCGTTAAAACGTTACATCGTGAATCGGCGTTACAAATCTCGATTCACGATTCTCGATTCACGGTTCACGTTTCCTTGCGCTTAAACCGCTTTCTCGCTGCTGCCGGCGTCACCTCACGTCGGGGCGCGGACGAATTGATTAAGTCCGGTCGTGTGACTGTGAATGGAAAACCGTGTCGGGATTTTCATTTCCAGCCCGCACCAACCGATTACGTCAAAGTTGATGGCAAGTTCGTTCATCAACGAACGCCTGTTTACATTTTGCTCAACAAACCGGCTGGCTTCGTCTGCACCCGGCGAGATTCAAACACGACCGATACGATTTACGATTTGCTGCCGCCGAAATTTTCTTCGCTCGCCTACGTCGGTCGGCTCGACGCTCAGAGTGAAGGTTTGCTGTTACTCACGAACGACGGCAACTTTGCGCAGCGCCTGACACATCCGCGGTTCAAGATCAAAAAGGAATATCAAGTAGTGCTCGACCGCGCCGCTACGCCGGATTTAGCGCAGAAACTTTTGCGCGGCGTTGTTCTCGATGGGAAACGCGCCCGTGCTAAACGCGTGCAGCAAATTTCGCCCACGCGACTCTGCATTATGCTCGAACAGGGAATCAATCGGCAGATCCGGCGCATGCTTGCGTGCTTCGGATTTCACGCGAAAAAATTGACGCGAGTCCGAATGGGCAATTTAAGACTGCATGATCTTCCGCGCGGGAAATGGCGACACTTGAGCACCCAAGAAGTTCGCGTTATCCCGAGCAAAACCCCAGTCCGGCTCAGATCGAGGGATCCCGCCGCAGTAACTTAAAGGTTGCGCGACGGGATTCCTCGACTTTCGCTCGGAATGACGATGAATCTCGATAATTGCTCTGCCGTGATCACCGGCGCTTCGGCTGGGATCGGTCGCGAATTGGCGCGGCAACTGGCTGCGCGTGCGAAACTTCTCGTTCTTGTCGCCAGAAGGCGCGATCGACTCGAACAGTTGCGTACCGAATTAGTCGCCAGGAATCCGGCGTTGCTTGTCGACATCCGCGAGGCCGATCTTTCAAATCTCGAACAGACGATGCAACTCGCTGCCGTGCTTAGGAACGAGCTAATCGATTTCCTGATCAACAATGCCGGCGTCGGCGATCACGGTTCCTTTGCCACAGCCGATCCGATTCATGTCAATGAGCAGGTGCTGGTGAACGTGCTGGCGTTAACCGCGCTGACCCGCGCGTTACTGCCGCGGATGATCGCGCAAAAACGGGGGGCAATTTTGAACGTGAGTTCCTCCGCTGGATTTCTCCCGCTGCCGGGCATTGCGGCTTACGCGGCCACAAAAGCCTACGTTACCAGTTTTTCCGAAGCGATCCGCGCCGAAACACGGGGTTGCGGACTTACTGTGACCACGCTCTGCCCGGGGCCGGTCGATACTGAATTTGCAGAAGTGGCCAATCGGGAATCCCGCGCGGAAAAACCTCGCTCCCGTCTCATGCACGTGGCGGTAGAAAAAGTGGCACAGGCAGGGTTAAGCGCTGTCGAGCAGGACAAGGCTTTAATCATTCCGGGCCTTGCCATGAAAATCGTCATGGCGATTACGCGCGCGTTGCCGCTATCCGCCGTACGCGTGGCGCTGCGATTTACCAATTATAACTAAGCCCTGGCGGGGGCGCCTATTGGCAAATCACGAAAACGGAAATTTCTGATCGATGGCGGTTTTATCTGGCATGATCCCAATCTCTCCCCCCACGTCCGGGACATAGACAAAGGCATAGCGCCGCCTCGGCGCTTGCCAGCCCGTGGCCTCGCTGATTACTCCTTTTTTCCGTTTCTCGGCATAATCGAAGAACTCCGAGCCGAACTTGACCGACCAGTTTGAGTATTTTCCGATTTGCATCAGCGCCGCTCGCAAATCGCCCTCGCCCCATGGCGTACCCGTCCGTTTTTTGAAGGCGACGTAACGCGCTTTGCCGTTGAAGAAACCGACAGTGATCTCGAAGCCTTCGCTCATATCGCCGGTCAGGAACCCAAACGCCTCTTCACCCTGGCCTACCATGCCCAGAAGATTCGGCGCCATCGTGGCCGATTTTCCAAAGTGAGTTTCGACCTCTTCTTTTGTCTGCAACAGAATGTTCATCTTTGTCGAGTGATCGCGGCGACCCACTAGACAACGGCGCGATGCCAATGTCGACCCACCAAAACACACGAAAATACGCTTAAACAGGGGTCGCCGGCAAGGCCGGCAACGGCAGGCTGGCAACCCGTGCTCCCCGAGGGCGCAGACAAGCTCCGCGGTCGGCGACCGCGGCTACAGGTCACTTATATTTGACCGAGCAGCCGTAGGGACGGGTGTTGGCGTTCGAAACGGGCTTGCCGCTCATCGATTCATCGAGCGCAACTTTCACGTAGTTGGTCGAACTCGAAATGTCGGCTGGATTCGGCGAAGCTTTGCTGTCGATCGCGCCTTCGTAAATGATTTTGCCCTCGGGATTGATGACGAACATGTGCGGGGTGTTGCGGGCGTTGTATATGCGCCCGGCTTTACCTTCGGGGTCGAGCAAAAGTGCGGTTTGCTTCGTGTTCCAATCCTTCATCACTTTTTGCGCTTGTTCCGGCGACAGATTTCCCTCGTACCCGGGCGCGTTGGAATCGATCGTCAGCCAGACTACGCCCTTGCCGGTATATTCGCCCTGCAACTTCTGCATGTTGCCGCTGCCGTAATGCTTTTTCACAAACGGGCATTCGGGATTGAACCATTCCAGCACGACGTACTTCCCCTTGTATTCGGACAGGCTGCGCGTTTTTCCGGAAGCATCAGGCAAGCTGAAATCCGGCGCAGCCGCGCCGACGGGCGGCGAATCGGCACCGAAAAGAGTAGTGGCGACGAGTGAACTCAATGCGAGAAGAAGTGTTTTCATATTTATTGTGACGCGATTGTTCGGTTAACGGTTTCCAGTTTTTCCAAAACGATGTTTTTGGTGAGCAGTTCCGGAAAGACATACGGCCGCGCCGTGCCTCCCGGATAAAGCACATATAATGGGACACCCGGCCGGCCGAATTGTTTCAATAATTTCGTGATCGCGGGATCGCCATTGGTCCAATCCGCTTTCAGTTTCACAATTTGCCGTTCGGAAAATGCAGCTTGCACCGCTGCAGTTTCGAGCACGGTCGATTCGTTGAATTTGCAGGTGATGCACCATTCGGCGGTGAAGTCGATGAAAACGGAGTGACCCTGTTGAAGTTCGGAAGCGAGCCGTTCGGGTGTAAATTTTTCCCAGCCGCCACTGGAAGCCGTTGGGTTGGCGGCCGCGGCTGCGCTCTGGAATTTGTCGCCAATGAAATAGTAGCTGCTTCCGATTATGAGCACGAGCATGAGCACGAGCACGAGACCACGGGTCTTCGCGGAAGCCACAGGGGTGATGAATGCGCCCTTTAACCAGCAGGCGACGCTTAGAACGAGCAGGAAGGAAGCGGTCCAGATCAGAGCCCCGACACCGCGCTGGGCGCCGAGCACGGAAAGTAAAAAAAGCAGGGTGGCGATTAGCAAAAAACCCATGAGCTGTTTCACTCGCACCATCCACGGGCCGGGCTTGGGCAAGAATTTGAGCCAGGCCGGTTGTGCGCTAAGCAGAAAATAAGGCGCGCTCATTCCCAGAGCGATTGAGCCGAACATGAGCAAAATGACGGTGGCAGATTGCGTGAAGGCGAAGCCAAGGGCGGTGCCGAGAAATGGGGCGGTGCAGGGCGTGGCCAGCACGGTTGCGAACACGCCCTGGAAAAATGAACCGGCATCGCCGTGCATTGACTCTTCAGCGGCGACGGCACGCCGGCTTAACCACTGCGGCAAATTAATTTCGAAAACGCCAAAGAGGTTGAGCGCGAAGACCAGGACAACCGCGCTCATGAAAAGCACGAAATAGGGATTGGTGAATTGCGCCGCCCAGACAGGCTGGCCTCCCGCGGATTTAATGATCACCAGCACCAGTGCCAGACCGAGAAACCAGACGAAAATTCCGGCGATGAAGGCGAGGCCACTGCGAAAAATGCGCGCTCGGCTCTGACCAGCTTGCTGAACAAAACCGAAAATCTTCAGGGAAATCACCGGTAGAACGCACGGCATCAGGTTGAGAATGAAACCTCCGAGGAAACCGAAAATGAGGAAACGAATCACTTCACCCGATGTCGAATTCTCGTTAGCCGCTGCCATTTCGGCGCCAACCGAAATGTCCCAGGCCCTGCGATCCGGTGCATCGGTGGAATTTCCGAAAACGATCAGACCGGGTAGCGATTTGAAGTTTGGTTTCGCGTTATCGAGCGGAATACGAAAGGTGTAGTTAGCGCCCTCGTGCGATTCCAAACGCGGGTGCCCAACCGCCACGCTCTCCGGGGGTGATGGAAAGAAGTCGACGGAAGCGAATTTCGCCAGTTCAGGCTGGATGACGTTCAAAACCAGTCCGGCCGCGTCACTTTTCCAGGAGGCGGAAAAGTTGGCTGCGGGCGACCCCGGCAACTGCTTTTGAAAGCGCGCGAAAAGGTCTGTATTTGCCGGCGAATTAGTCGCCGCGCTTGGGAGCGACAATGTCACGACGGCATCGCCCGGAATGCAGATCTTCTCACAAACAAGCCAGTTTACTTTCGCCGACAATTTCACCGACGGGCTGGTGAAGTTTTTTGCTGGCGTGATCTGTTGAATCAGAAGCACTTCATCGTGATAGCCGTAAATTAGAATATCGCCCGGTTCCTGGAGCTTCAGGGGGATCGGCCATTGAATGCTGCCGGCGCTCCAGCCTTCGGGTAATTTCCATTTGATGTCGGTTGGAATGCCAGCGTCGCCCGGATATTTCCAATAGGTATGCCAGTTCGGCTGCATTTTTAACCGTACACCAACAAGAAACGGCTCGCCCGGAACGATGGCGCTAACATTTGCCAGGGCGTCAGCCTCGACGAGCTGTCTTCCCTGGTAAATTTGCCCCTGTGCCGTCATTGCGATCAATGCCGGCAGCCACAGGAAAAATACCAAACGCCGCATTGCGTTCATGTCGTTATTTATCACTCCGCATGGGTTCGGGCAATGGCTGGAGGTGGCTCATATCGTGCTGATAAAGGAAGAATGCGTTACTTCGTCGTCGTTGCGCTGATCGTGCTAGGAGTGATTTTCTTGCGACAGAAACAGACGGAAAATTCTGCGCCTCAAAAAGCGGCTGAAGCGGTGGCTCAGGCAACATTGACGCCGCGCCCGGCCAGCGAGCACGATTGGGCAAAGGCCGCAATTGATCGGACGAACGAAGTGAAGCGACAAGTGAAACGTGAACGTGCGTCGAACGAAGTGCCCTAATCAGGGATAACGTCGTAAACCTCGATCAAGCCAAGCCCGTGGCAGCGATCGGACGTTTGAGAATACCGATGTAACCGGGTTGCGACGCCAGCCCGGGTTGAAAGAGCCGCCTTAATGGCCGGAGTGCTCGCTCTGCGCTTGAGCCTTGGTATGGATTGCCTGCTTAAGTTCCTGTGCTGAGATGGCGCGCCCGGCGGACGCTGCGGCCTCATTTTTGCCAAGCTGGGTAACATCGCTCAAAGGCGATCCCTCGTTCGTAAAAACCGCGTCGCGCCCAACCTCATCTTTCTTAACTCGAAAACGTCCATGCATGATGCCGACGAGCGGAATGAACTGGGTGCCGTTGTTTTCCACAAACAAGATGTCGCGATCACCGACCTTGAATTTCGGCGCATCAGCTACCTCCATCGTCTCGGCACCGACCGTGCCGCCCAGCATTCGGAGAGTCACGCTCGCACCAGGATTGCCCTTGATGGCTTCCTCTACTTTAACCGTCACGTAGCTCATGATGTGACGTTGCGCGCCCTCACCGGTCCATTCAGAGTGGACATCAACTACAGTGCCTTGAAAAATCATTTCGGCCCGACCAACCAAATCATCAAACGAAGGCGGAATAACAGTGGTGGCCAGAGCCGCGCAGGCGATAACCAAAAAACTGCCAGATACTGATAAACGGGAGAACTTTTTCATGAAAGAGTAATTTTAATCCGGTTCGGTACGGGATTCAATCGGCGAGCATTTGAACCTAAGCGCGCAGCTTTCGTTCATTTTATGGATCGAGATCATATGCGTCCACCAGCGCGATACCGGTACTGTCATTAACGCCGCGAACAATGGCAGTATAGTTGCCACTCGCCAGCGTCGCGATAATCGCGGACTCCTTTGCATTTGATGGCTGGTACCCACTAGCCGAGATTGCCGCGGCCTGCGTGCCACTGCCCCAGTCGTCGTTGCTCGCGAGCAGGTTGCCGGAACTGTCATGCAACTCCAGGGTTGGATTGGGGAGCGTGCCGGATAGGGAAAATGGCGGGGAGGCCAGCGACGGACCGATAGCACGTACGATCAGTTTCTTTGATGTCGAACCGCTTATGATTAGACCGCCGATAAGGACATTTTGGCTTGTGCCAACCTGTCCGCGCGCGGAAATGTTGGATAAGCGCGTCGCTAACGTGTCCAATTCATACACTTCGACCAATGCGACCCCGGTCGAATTGTTGTAGCCTCGCACGATCGCGGTGTAGGCGCCGGCTGCCAGAGTTGCAATCAGGGCTGGTTCGTTGCTGTTGTTGGGGGCGTAGCCGCTGCTGGTGATCTGCGAAGCTTGCGATCCGGTCTGCCAGTCGTCGTTCGTCCCGATCGTGGCACCTGAAGAACCGTGCAACTCAAGCATTGGATCGTTCAATGCGTTAGCGACCCCGTAACTGCCAAGAGTCGGCCCAAGCGCACGGACAACTACTGTTTTTGATTGCGAGCCGGAAACGATAAAACCGGCGATCATCACATTGTTTCCAGTGCCGACGTCCATTCGCGTCGAAATATTGGCAAAATGACTCCCAGACGCGCTCGGCGTGGGCGTAGGTATCGGGGTTGGCGTCGGCGTAGGCGCCGCATACATTGATTGAGCGCCAGAAATATCGTCGGGAGACAATGTCTCGCGATTGCTTATCACTGAGTTCATGATCGCGTCCACATGTTGTCCGTGCTGATCCGGATGATCCAAGCCGAGGGCATGACCGAGTTCGTGGATAAGGACTCGCCGAATATCGCCGATGCACCACCCGTTCGAGCCGAAACGCAGCGGCCCCCGGTACGAGTCGAACTGTTGATTTCTGTTAAAGAGAATGTCAGCCTCGGTCATAATGCTGCCCGAAATACGCCAGTACGTCACTGCCAGCGTGCCTGATCCAAACTTTTGACCGAATACGGTGCTGGAAAAGACGATGGCGTTGACGCCGTCGCCGGAGGAAACAGGAGGACTGGCGACAGTGTCATTATAGCGCAATCGAGCCATGGCGTTGTTCCACGCGCTGAGCGCGGGCGCTGCCGCAGCATCCCATGAAGTATTGCCATCAATGAGCGGGCGTCCAGCCGAGCCGAGGCCCATCTGGAATGTCACGACGGTTCCGGCCGGCCAGTGTTGACCCTCGAGTGCGTAGCCACTTGCGCGTCGCGAAACCGCCGCGAAAATGGCCAAAACAATCAGAATTGAGAACAATCGCAAGGGTGCAAAAGCTGGGTTCGGCGTGGAGTATCGTCGCGGAACGCGAAACAGGGTAAATCCCATAATCACCATAAAAGCACGAAGCATGCGAACAGATAAGGAGCGAGGAAAGCGCCGGCAATTTTACGATCGCAAAAACGCGAAACATGCGCGCACTTAATATGCGATATACCTAACTGGCTGCTGAGGCAGTTTACCTGATCGACGCCTTACAACCTGCCGGGGGCGGTGAGGCTATATCGAGAACTAGGCGCCAGCCCGGCGTCGACTGGCACAGCGAACCAGGCTAGAGAAATCGGCTAACCATCAGCCCGCCGCCAAGGTCATGGAACGAGGAAAATCTTCTGCGAGTAGGGATCCTTGACCTTGCTACCAGATTGGTAGCCCGTCACGTCGACGTAACCGCCGTTGGGATCGTAAGGACTGAAAACGTACCCAGGTTTGCCAGGTACAGGCTTCGCCACTGGGAATTGCGCTGCGCTATTTGAGGAGGAACTCCGCGGCGTCCCACTCGGTCGCGGCGTAACTGCAGTTGACGGTCTGGTCTCTTCTTGCTGGGATGGCGGCGAAGTGCCTGTCGATGTGGTAAGCGTCCGCGGCGATCGGAAAGGCGTCGCCGTCGCCTGCGGAGGCATCGTCTCCACCGGTTGCCCTTCGTAAACTGTCGTCCCCGTTGTCTCCGTTGTCGTTTGCTCGTCGCCCCTAAGCTTGTTTCTTACGAAATGCGCTGGCGCGGTTACGACCGCCGCGGAAGTCGACGCGACGTTTTCCGCAGTGCGGCACCCAGCCGCGACTAGCGCCAGCACGAAAGTGAGTGCCGCGAGCCGAATCATTGTACGATGTTATCAGCGCGCCGCGGACGCGCAACTTCTCGCGACCTTGAAGTCGGATAGCAATGCTGAGATCGCTTCCTCAGTTGTCGACCACGCGCACATCAAACGATAAATGTCCGGCTCGATGAATTTGTAAAAATCCCATCCACGCTCGCGCAGCTTCTGCGCAACCATCAAATCGAGGCGAGATAACACCGCGTTAGATTCGACTGGAAACACGATCTCAGCTCCGCAGTCCTGCAGCCCGCTGGCTAGTTTGAGCGCTGCCTCATTCGCCTGCCGCGCGTTTTTCAGCCAGACTTCATTCTCTAACAAGCCGAGCCAGGGCGCCGCCAGAAAACGCATTTTGGACGCAAGCTGTCCACCCTGCTTTGCACGGTAATCGAAATCAGCGCTGCGCTCTTTACTGAAGAAAACGACCAACTCACCTGCGGCCAGACCGTTCTTCGTTCCGCCGAAGCAAAGGACTTCCACGCCGACTCGCCAGGTGATTTCCTTCGGTGCGCATCGAAGTGCCGCAATCGCATTCGCGAAACGCGCACCGTCCATGTGCAAAAACATCGCGCGCTTTTTTGCAAATGCTGAGATCTCGCGAATCTCATCGGGGGCATAGACGGTTCCCAGTTCCGTTGTCTGCGTGAGGCTGATCACGCGCGGCTTATGCGAATGTAATTCGTGTTGCCGTGTCAGGGCCGCTTCTACTTCGAGCAAATCAATCTTGCCCTTCGCGCCGCGCGTGGGAATCAGCTTGGATCCGCCAGTGTAAAATTCGCACGCGCCGCATTCGTCATTGTCGAGGTGCGCGTGCTCATGGCAGATAACGCTGTGAAACGGCTGGCAAAGCTGTGCCAGCGCTAGCGCATTGGCTGCTGTCCCGTTGAAGACGAGAAAGACGTCGCACTCGATTTCGAAAAGCTCACGGACCCGATCACACAGACGCCGGGTCCATTCATCGTCGCCGTAAGATGCGGCTGCGCCGGCATTCGCGTCGGCGAGCGCGGTGGCTGCTTCCGGGCAAAGGCCGGCGGTATTGTCGCTCGCGAATTCCTGGCGCCGCTCAGTCATAGTTGCCAGTCGCTACCCGAGTTTCTCGCTTCGAGCAATCGAATGATGCCGCCGGCCACGATTGCCTGGGAGTGAATGAGAGAGCCTTCCTCATGTCGCCAATCACCCAGTGTGACAATCAGCTACGACTTTGCCAACGGCGAGGCGCGGTTTACAATCCGGCATGGGTCCCTTGCAGGCTGAGGTCGAACGACGCGGCGCCCAAATCTTTAATCTGGTCGATCGCCATCCCGAATCGATTTTCAGCAAGGCCGGATTTTATCAGCGGATGATGGAGTTCTCGATGCGCGACGAACATTTCAAAGTGCAAATGTTTCGTTTTGTAGACGTGCTCGCTTCCCTCCGGCGCGGCTCCGACATCGTGCAACATCTCGACGAATATTTTGCCGACATGCGCAATGGTTTCGCCCCGCTCATCCGCACCGGGGTGTCGCTTGCGCGCATCGTCCCAATCATCAGCGGGAAATTCCTGCGCTGGAACGTCTCGGGGATGGCGCGGCAATTCATCGCCGGGCGTAACCCCGATGACGTAATGAAAACGCTGCGCAAAAAGCGGCGTCAAAAGATCGGATTCACCGTCGATCTGCTGGGCGAAGCAGTCGTCAGCGAAGAGGAAGCTAACGAGTATGCAGCGCGCTGTCAGGAATTACTCGAACATCTCGGCCGGGAAACGCGCGGCTGGACCGATCCGCTCGGCAAAAACTCCGAGCTCTTTCCAGTCGTAAATGTGTCGGTAAAAATTTCTGCGCTCTATTCGCAGATGAACCCGGCCGATCCGACCGACGCGATTGCGCATCTTGCGCCGAAGCTCCGCTCGATTTTACGCCGCGCGAAAGAGCTCGGCGCTTTCATCAATTTCGACATGGAAAGCTACGCGCACAAAAATGCGACCCTCGAACTTTTTCGAACGCTCTTTACCGAGCCAGAGTTTCGCGACTGGCCGCATGCCGGCATCGTCATTCAAGCTTACTTGCGCGATGCGGAAGAGGATTTGAATGATCTGATTGCATGGGGACGAGCGCGCGGGACACGTTTCACTGTTCGTCTGGTCAAAGGCGCCTATTGGGATTACGAAAAAATTAAGTCCACCCAAAACGGCTGGATCATTCCGGTATGGCTGCAAAAGCCCGAGAGCGATGCCAATTTCGAACGGCTCAGCCGTATTTTACTCGAGAACGAATCGATCGTGACTTCCGCGTTCGGTTCCCACAATGTCCGTAGCATCGCGCATGCGCAGGCGTTGGCGGAAGAGCTCGGGATCGATCGCAGTCGTTTCGAATTTCAGTTGCTCTACGGAATGGCCGGGCCGATCAAGCGCGCACTGGTCGAGATGGGCTATCGGGTACGCGAATATTCGCCAGTCGGCGAACTGTTGCCCGGGATGTCGTATCTGGTGCGTCGTCTCCTTGAAAATACCTCTAATGAAGGATTCTTGCGCGCGAAGTTCTCCGAGCATGTTTCAGCAGCGCAATTGCTACGCGATCCACGCGATCTGGTGAACGGCGAGAATCCGCCTTCGACCGCGATCCCGAGCGAAGTCGAGGGATTCCGAGGAACTTATCTTAAAGCTTCCGCCGCGAGATCCCTCGACTTCGCTCGGGATGACGGAGCGGGCCGTAACGGCGCCACCGCAGACGTGCCGCCGGGCGGCACGTACAAAAATGCGTCGCTGACAAATTTTGTTTATCCCGAATCCCAGGAAAAAATGCGGACAGCTTTGCGCAAAGTGCGTGCGCGCTTCGGACAGAAGCACCCGCTCGTCATCGATGGCAAAGAAGTTTGGACCGACAAATTGCTGCCGTCGCTCAATCCGAGCGCGCCAGATCAAATCGTTGGTTTGATTGCCGAGGCTGGGATTCCCGAAGCCGAGAGCGCGGCGAAAGCGGCGCGGCGTGCGTTTGAATCGTGGAGCCGCACGCCCTTCGAAGGACGCTGCCAGTTACTCGAGCGCGTGGCGGCGATCCTCGATCGTCGCCGGTTTGAGCTTTCCGCGGTCGAAGTGTTCGAGGTCGGCAAAGCCTGGGCCGAAGCCGACGGGGACATCCGAGAAGCGATGGATTTTTGTCTGTTCTACGCGCACCAAATGCGGCTGCGCGGAAATCCGCGTCTGACCCAACATGTCCCCGGCGAGGAAAGTTACCAGCACTATTGGCCGCGTGGCGTAGCCCTCGTCATCGCGCCATGGAATTTTCCGGTCGCGATTCTCTGCGGAATGGTTACCGCCGCGCTCGTCACCGGCAATACCGTGATCATGAAACCGGCCGAGCCTTCAGCGATCCTTGGCGCGCTCCTCATGGAAATTTTCGAGGAAGCCGGAGTTCCACCGGGCGTCCTGAATTGCCTGCACGGCCGCGGTTCCGTCATTGGCGCCTACCTGGTCGATCATCCCGATGTGGAAATGATCGCGTTCACCGGCTCGCGTGAAGTAGGCCTCCGAATATGGGAGTCGGCGGGAAAAACGCGGCCGGGCCAGCGCGAACTTAAGCGCGTCGTCTGTGAGATGGGCGGCAAGAACGCAGTCATCGTCGATTCCGATGCCGATCTCGACGAAACGATCGTGGACACGATCTATTCCGCTTTTGGTTATCAGGGACAAAAATGTTCCGCCTGTTCGCGTCTGATTGTGCTCGAAGAAAATTACGAGCGCGTGATGCAGCGGTTGCTTGCCGCCGCTGCCAGTTTGCGCGTTGGCAATCCAGAGGAACCGGGAATTACTGTTGGTCCCGTCATCGACAAGACCGCCTATCGCCGCATCCAGGAAATTATCGAGCGCGGCAAAACCGAAGCGAGTCTCGCTTTCCAGGCGACCAACATACCGGAAAAAGGCTATTTCATTCCGCCCACCATTTTTACCGGCGTAAGACCGGAAATGACCTTAAGCCAGTGTGAAATTTTCGGACCGGTGTTGAGTGTGTTGAAAGCGCGCGATCTGGACGACGCGATCAGAATTGCCAACGATACCGATTACGCGCTCACCGCCGGATTCTTCTCGCGCAGTCCCGCTAACATCGAGCGGATCAAAGCCGAGCTCGTAGCCGGGAATGTTTATGTCAATCGCTCCTGCACTGGCGCGGTGGTCGGCCGCCATCCTTTTGGCGGATTCAAAATGAGCGGCGGCGGAACCAAAGCCGGCGGCAGCGATTACCTGCTCAACTTCCTCGTCCCACGCGTTGTCACCGAAAACATCATGCGTCACGGCTTCGCCCCGGAAGCCACGCCCGAATATCGGGCCGAATTTCTCTGGCCGCCGCAATAGGCACGCAAAAGCGTCTGGCGATTTGCGGCTCACGCGACTCCGGTCCGCGGTAACCGTTGTTTAATCCAGCGGGTGACCTTTGAGCAGCAGTTTCACGACAGTCACCACCATGTAGCCGACCGGCCAGGCGGCGGTGAGAACGACGAGCGCGAAGACATACATCTCTTTGGCTCGTTCACGCGCGGATTCGCGCAGGAACTCGCGCGTGAAATCGTAAAATTTGCGCCGATCGGATTCCCCCTCATCGCCCGGAGTTGGCCAGTAGCCACGCCACTCCCCCATGTCCGAGCGAAAGAAATAGTCCGTTTGCGGAAACCAGCGCTTTCTGATTTCGCACGGACTTTTCGGTTTCATCGCCTGCGATCCTCAGCTTGAATTGTTCCAAAGTATCACATCACACGCAGCTTTAAAGTTGCATGAAGAGGAGCGAGATTGCGAAAGATTCCAAGCGCAGCGTCGCGCCACCGTTCAGTTGTTCATCCAACGAATGATTTTGTCATGCGCCTCGGATAATACGCTCACATGGTTCGCGCCCTCCACCGCGAAGAAATCGATGAAAGGAAATCTTTGAGCCAGTTCACGGCCCATCCGCACCGGGATAACCTCATCGTTCGTGCCGTGGAAAATCGCGATTTTTGCTTCCCGATTGCGTTTGCGAATTTCAGCAATGCCAGCGCCGTTGTCATAGCTCTCGATCAGCAGATGCGACAGCGGACCAGTGATAATGCGGGCAGCCTCTTCTCGCAGAGTCGTGAACGGCGCGATCGCGAGAACTCGCTGCACGCGATGACGCGCTCCGAAATCGATCGCAACCGCGGAGCCGAGCGAATGACCGATGGTGCAGAGTCGCGATTCCATTTCTTCCTCGGAAAGAGCGAGACGTTTGGTCAGCGTCTTTAACGCGGCATCGCTCGACACCCGCATATTGGCGATGGTGGCGTAGCCCTGGCATTTTCCGTAGCCGGGATAATCCACCAGCAGGAACGCATCGTGAGAATTTGGATAGCCCGCGAGGATTGTCGTCCAGTCGAGCGCAAGAGAACCGTTGCCGCAAAATGCAACCCAAAGTCGCACCGGCGATTGCCCACTATTCCGCGGCGAAATGTAAAACGCCGTCTGCTTCCCGAACGACAGGGTGTACGAAATTTCCTCACCGTTTGGTGGCAAGGCCTGTGCGTATTCCGGGCCGTAGGGCCGCGGATGATAAACCATCGAGTGCTGCCTGAAGTAGATCAGCCCGATCAATAGGAAAAAGCTCAGACAAAGCGCGACCAACCCGCTAACGACAGGTCGCTTTAGCTGGTTCTGTGGCGCATAGGATCGATGCACGTGAAGGCAAGAATGCGTTCACGCCAACGTCGAGCAAATCGATTCCTTTTCCGGTACAATCGATTTTATCGATCGGCTGGAATTCTTTTTACTGCCAGTGACCGGCGACCCAAGCCCACCCGCCGGGGTGGCGCACCCAGCGGCCCTCGACCCAGACCGCCGCGGGTCGCGGACGCGCGACCCAATGGCCCGGCACCCACGCATAGCCCGTGCCAGTCCATTGCCAATAGCCGTTTGTCCAAACATAGCTCGGCCCTGGTGCAACGGTTCTCGTCTCTACCCGAACTGGCGGCGGGGCTTGAGTAACCAAGACCTCTCGCGTAACCGGTCGAGTCACAGCGGGACCGGTAGTCACAGTTTCGCGCGTGATTTCAGTCGTGGTCGTGACAGGGGTCTCTGCGACACAGCCAGCTAATCCCAACAGCGCCAGGAAACAAAAAGGCATTCTCATATCATTCCTCCTCTTTCAGTTCGTTTTGGCCGAACAATTCGGCTTTGTCCGAACCCCCAGCTCCTCCACTCCCGCTACATCCGATGGCACAAAACCAAATCTCATCCGATGATCGCGCATGCTTTACGTCGTCGCGACGCCAATTGGAAATCTCGGTGACATCACCCTGCGCGCGCTGGAGGTACTGAAATTAGCTGACGTAATTGCGGCGGAGGACACTCGACACTCTGGAATGTTGCTCAAGCACTTTGAAATCAGAAAACCGCTCGTCAGTTTCCATGAGCACAATGAAGCAATGCGCACTGCCCAATTAATCGAGCGCCTCGCTACTGGAGAAAACATCGCGCTGGTTACCGATGCCGGGGTGCCGGGCCTGTCCGATCCGGGAGCACGCTTGATTCGTGAATGCATTCGGCGCGATTTCCCCTTCACCATTGTTCCCGGCTCGTCTTCGATCCTGACCGCTTTGGTAGGTTCAGGATTTAAAATGGAGAAGTTTTGCTTTCGTGGATTTTTGCCGGTGAAAAGCGGGCAACGCGAACGCGAATTGCGCGCCGCGAATGAGCGCGAGGAGACAACGATCTTTTTCGAATCGCCATATCGATTAACGAAAGCGCTCAGTGCCGCCATCGACATCTTGCAGGAGCGGCAACTCTGTGTCGCTCGCGAGTTGACCAAAAAGTTTGAAGAATTCCGACGGGGCAGCGCGGCCGAGCTACTCGCACATTACCAAGCGCATCCGCCAAAAGGCGAGATCGTGCTGCTGATCCAAGGAGCGGCGGCTTCTTGATTATCTGTCCCTTGTAGCTGCCGCTGTCCTCAGCGACAGACCTGAAAAACTCTACCGCCAGAGACGGCGGCAGCCATATCGGCTTGGACTTGCGACCTTACCGCTTCTGTGCCACGTTGCGCGGCTTTTTCCCCAGAGAGCATTACTCGTATGGCTTTTGCAATTATCAAGACCGGCGGCCGGCAGTATCGCGTCGCGGAGGGCGACACAATCGATGTCGATTTGCTCGAGACCGAAGTAGGCAAGCAGGTTGTGCTTTCGGACGTGCTCATGCACGCCGATGGCGACAAGGTCACGCATGGCGCGCCGATCGAGGACGCGAAAGTGACAGCGGAAGTGGTCGAGCAGCGCAAAGATAAAAAAGTCGTCGCCTACAAATTTCGACGACGAAAAGGTTACCACCGCACTGTGGGTCATCGGCGCAAGCTGACCCGGCTGAAAATTAAATCGATCAGCGGTGTCGGAAAGAAAAGCGCGAAAAAGGAAGCGTAGGAATAGGATTCAGAGTAAGATTACGAGGAAGAACCCAATCAACTATCATCGATCAACCATTAACCATTCCTCATGGCTCACAAAAAAGGACAAGGCAGCGTAAAGAACGGGCGCGATAGCGTCAGCAAGAGACTGGGCGTGAAAAAATTCGGAAGCGAGCTGGTCGTCGCGGGCAACATTATTGTGCGGCAGCGGGGGACGAAATTTTTGCCGGGTAAGAATGTCGGGCTCGGTCGCGACTACACCGTTTTTGCGCTGGTCGATGGGAACGTGCGCTTCGATCGGGCGGGACGACGAGTGAATGTCGATCCGGTGGCGGCGAAGTAAGAATAACCTTTAAGGTAGCGCAACGGGATCCCTCGACGTAGCTCGGGATACCAAAGAGTACGGGACAACTGTTGCCCAAATTGTGCTGTTTGTTTTATAAAAGAAGTTCCTCTCATGAAATACAAGACGATCATTCTCTTTGGCGCGCCGGGCAGCGGCAAGGGCACCCAGGGCAAAACGCTCGGCAGTATCCCGCGTTTTTTCCATTGTCCCTGCGGCGATGTTTTCCGCTCAATCGACACGCGAACAGAGGTCGGCAAAGCTTTTCTCGAATACTCGAGCAAGGGCCAGCTTGTCCCCGACGAAATCACGGTCGAGCTTTGGAAAGAAGCGATCGACGCCGCCGTCGAGGCCCACAAATTCAAACCCGATATCGATACGCTCGTGCTCGATGGGATTCCACGAAATGTGAACCAGGCGAAAATCATGGAGCAAATGATCGACGTGGAAAAAGTCTTCCATCTTGCCTGCCCGAATCGGGAGACACTATTCGTCCGGCTGAAAAAGCGCGCCTTGAAAGACAACCGGCTTGACGACGCCAATGAGCAGGTAATCCAAAAACGGCTCGACATTTACGAAAACGAATCCCGTCCGGTGCTCACCTACTATCCAAAAGATCGCATCACGGTGGTTGACGCGATGCAGCCACCCGCGAAGGTTTTGTTCGACATCCTCGCCAGCATGAACGGCGTCGATGGGCATCGAAATGAGTCAATTTGAGAACTTCACTGCTTCCAGCCTTTATTGCGACAAATGCAAAGCGGCCATGCCGGTGCGCGAACGGCTGCTGCTAGTTTTGCCTGACAAAGAACTGTACGATTATCTCTGCACCGGATGCGCTTCCTCGGTCGGATCGCGCGAAGTCACGGCCGGTGAAAAAATGATGGCGCAAGCGATCACGGCGCAAGAGGCGCGCCGAGGAAGACGGGTTCCAATTTCCCTGCATTCCTAACGAGAATGCGGATTCTCTTTATCGGCACCGGCGAAATCGGCCTGTCGACATTGCGGATGCTGCGCGACGGCCGTGATCATGAGTTGGTCGGCGTAGTCACCCAACCCGATAAACCAGCCGGACGCGATCAAAAACTCACGCCATCATCGATCAAGAAAGCGAGTCAACAATTTAGTATTGCAGGTGCAACACCTGAAAGTAAATTCGGGCTGCCGCTTTTACAGCCGGAAAAAATCAAAAGTCCCGAGTCAATTGATGCCATTCGCGCACTGACGCCGGATGTGATTGTGGTGATGGCTTACGGACAAATTCTTCCACGCGAGGTGCTCGAAATTCCGAAAGCTGCTTGCCTGAATTTGCATGCCTCGTTACTGCCGCGCTGGCGCGGCGCCGCGCCGATCCAGGCCGCCATTGCGACGGGCGATCGCGAAACCGGAATCACGGTCATGTATATGGATGAAGGTCTCGATACAGGTGACATCCTGCTCCAGAAAAAAATTGCGATTGCACCCGATGAGACCAGCGCTTCCTTGCATGACAAGCTGGCCCAAATTGCACCGGAAGTGTTGGCCGAGGCAATCTTGTTGCTGGAGAAGGGAAAAGCGCCTCGCCTTCCGCAAGAAAATGAACTTGCAACTTATGCGCCGAAACTCGAGCGCGAATACGGCCGGATCGACTGGACTGAGTCAGCCGCTGTCATCGAAAGAAAAATCCGCGCGTTCGATCCCTGGCCCGGCGCATTCATGGAGATCGACCATCGCAAGTTGAAAATCTTTGGTGCGACAATTGTCGATCGTAGCGGCAAGCCTGGCGATATGTCGCGAAACGAAAATGAATTGATCGTCGCTGCCGGGGAAGACTCTTTGTCATTAGGCGAAGTTCAGCTTGAAGGAAAACGGCGAATGAGCGCAGCAGAATTTTTACGTGGGCATTTCCGGATCGCTCAGCTGTAGTCGCTGGCCGCGGCCCGCTCCCCCTACGGCTTCCGCCAAGCCGCAGCCAGCGGCCGCGGCTACAACAGCAGCATTTTTGTTTTCATTACCCGTACCTTTGCGGCATCTTGACGGTCCATGCAGACGGAAGCCGCCGCTTACAAACGCATTGTTCTTAAATTAAGCGGCGAGGCGCTTCAGGCCGCCGGTGCGCGGGAAAATATTTCGCCACAGGTCGTGCTCGCCATTGCCGAACGAATTAAAGAAGTTCGCGACCTGGATGTGCAAATTGGTGTCGTCATCGGCGGAGGAAATATCTGGCGCGGAACTTCCGCGGCCCATCGCGGAATGGACCGCACCACCGCTGATTACATGGGAATGCTCGCGACCGTGATCAATGGCCTGGCCTTGCAAAGTGCCTGCGCCCAAATTGGAGTAGAAACACGAGTGCAAACCGCGATTGAAATGAAAAACGTAGCGGAGCCTTTCATTCGCGGACGCGCCATCCGCCACCTCGAGCTCGGACGCGTTGTTATTTTCGTCGCTGGCACCGGCAATCCTTATTTTTCCACCGACACCACCGCGGCGTTGCGTGCGAGCGAGATCGGCGCGGAAGTGCTTCTGAAAGCAACCAAGGTCGATGGCGTTTATGATTCCGATCCGAACAAAAATCCAAATGCAAAGCGCTATGAACAGGTCAGCTACACCGAGGCGCTGAGCAAACGTTTGCAGGTAATGGATTCGACCGCTTTCAGTTTGTGCATGGACAACAAGATCCCCATCGTCATTTTTAAGATGAACGAGCCAGAGAATATTCGCGATGCGGTGCTGGGGCGGAAAATCGGCACCGTGGTTTGCGATTAAGATTCGGCCACGGCAAAATCTTTTATGAGTAGCGACGACATTCTTCTCGAAGCCGAAATGGCAATGGAAAAAAGCGTCGATTTCATGGTGCACGAATTCGCGGCGGTGCGGACCGGGAAAGCATCGCCCGCCTTGGTAGAGAATGTGGATGTGCAAGCCTACGGCTCGGCCATGAAACTCAAACAGCTTGCCCTCATCACCACGCCGGAACCACGCTTACTCGTGGTGCAACCATTCGATGCCGGAACCGTGCGCGACATCGAAAAGGCGCTTAATGAATCGCGCATCGGCATAACGCCGTCCGTGGATGGTAAGATTATTCGCCTGCCCATTCCCGAATTGTCGGAGGAACGCCGCAAAGATCTGGTCCGTTCGCTTGGCAAGATGTCGGAGGAAGCGCGCGTGCGAGTACGCGCGAATCGGCGCGCGGCCCTGGATGAAGCGAAAAAGCTGAAAGCAGCGGGCGGCCTGACCGAAGATGGGATACGCGACACGGAAAGCGAGGTGCAAAAATTGACGGATCGATTCGTAAAATCGATCGACGATCATCTCGCGCGCAAAGAAGCCGAGATCATGAAAGTGTAAGCCTCTTCCTCTTCTCGCTGTAGAGCCGAAGATCGGTAGCGGAAGAGGAAGAGATTATAAGCGCACCAAATCGATTAAGAACTGGCACCAGAGATAGAGCATCCCGCGCCAGGAATATTTTACCACGTCTTTCGCCGCCGGTTTGAGCACTCCTGCCCGGACATTGTGCGCGATCTGCTCGCGCAAATCATTTTCAATGTCGGTTTGCATCCGTTCGTCATCGAGAGCGTCGAGCGCGCTTGTCTCAATGGAATGATTCCGCAGAAATTCGCGATGGCTTTGATAAAGCTGCCAAAATGTCTGATCCGGCCGCTGGCGATTGATCCGAAACTGTGGAGTTAGTTTTAATCCGTAAGACAACGGATAATTCCAGGTCGTCCAGATCAGACCATCTTTCGCACGCGAGGAAATGCGCAGGTAATAAAAGGAAAGATCGTGCTGTTCGTTCAGGCAAATTGTGGCCTGGGCGCGATCGTCGGTCTTATAGAACAACCTGAAAAATTGCCGGTAGTCTTCCCAATCCCAGCCCGCGTCGTTCACGTGAGCGAAGCCTTCATTTTCAATCTCACGACTGATCTCGTCGAGTGCAGGAAACAGGCTGGTGGAGGGCGGACTTTTGGGCCGCAACCGTTTTTCTTTGGGCAGCCGCAAGGTGCGAATGCGCGTGAGGATCTCCAGCCACGGCAGGAAAAGCCAGGTGGCCGCCCCCGCCGCCCCCCAGCCGGCGTTTCCGGTGATGAAATAAACTGCCAGAAATGACGCGATTAGAATTCCGAAGGCCCCGAGTTTTTGCGCAAGCGAAGTTTGATAACTGCGCAGAGCGACACTGAGAACAGCAACGCCGAGGGTGAGAAAAAGCCCAAACAGCATTTACGGTTCGATCTGATGCTCGTCTAAGAATTTCTCGAGCTGATCGACATCGAAATTTGCCAGCACTTCTTCGCCGGCTACCAGCGTCGGGACATAACTTTGATCGGAAAGGTCCTTCATCTCTTCGTAGGCGGCCCGATTCCGGCCGACATCGACCTCCGTGAACGTATAGCCGCGAGCTTGCAGAAAATCCTTCGCATCGATGCACCATGAGCACATCGCGCGGCTATAGAGTGTGAGGTCACTGTTCATAAACAAACAATGGTAAAACAACGCCTGTACCGGCGTCAACCGACCCGCTAATAAGCTTTGGCCCAAACTACTCGTTTGTTACTCGCTTGGCCTGTGAAAATGCAGCGCCCAGGTTCGGAATCGGATACTGGAATGCAGCGGATTGTGACTTTGAGGTCGTTTTTTATTTTCTCTTCGATTTCGCGCGAGCCGTTCCAATGCGCCAAGGCAAAGCCACCGTGAATTTCCGGCTTCGCTGGATTCTTTGGCGTGAAGAAATCGTAAAATTCTTCCTTGTTGTCGATGGTGCGGGTATTGGCATCGCGAAATTTCAGCGCTCGCTGGTAAAGATTTTGTTGCATCGATCCGAGAATTTCTGGGGCGCGGGAAACGAATTCCCCTGTTGCCATGAACTGTTTCTCTTTCACTGGCTGATCACGCCGGATCAACGCTACCGAATTTTTTTCCAAATCGCGCGGGCCAAGCTCAATTCGAATCGGGACACCTTTCTTAATCCATTCCCAATTTCTCACCCCGCCACCGAATTGGCGTCGATCGATTTCCACCTCGAGCGCGAGATCGGCGTATCTGTTTGCGCGAAGCTGAAGGGCAAGTTTGTCGCAAGCTTCCAATACCTGGCCCCGAGTTTCTTCCTTCGGCGTGATCGGTAAGATCGCAATCTGGGTCGGTGCGATTCGCGGCGGCAAAATGATTCCATCATCGTCGCCATGCGCCATCACCACTGTGCCGACCATTCGCGTGGTCATGCCCCAGCTTGTCGTCCAGCCAAATTCCTGTTTGCCTTCGCGGTTCTGAAACTGAATACCGCTCGCGCGCGCGAAGTTTTGTCCGAGAAAATGCGAAGTGCCGGCTTGGATCGCTTTCCGGTCCTGCACCATTGCTTCGATCGTCATTGTCTGCACCGCGCCGGGAAATTTTTCGCTTTCCGATTTTTCGCCGGCAAACACCGGCATGGCGCAATGATCGCGTGCGAATGTTTCGTAAACGCCGAGCATGCGCTGCGTTTCCTCGCGGGCTTCGGCCTCGGTCTCGTGAACGGTGTGGCCCTCCTGCCAGAGAAACTCGGTCGTACGCAAAAACAGGCGCGGCCGCATTTCCCAACGCACTACATTGCACCATTGGTTGAGCAGGATCGGCAGATCGCGATACGACTGCACCCACTTGGCGTAACTCGCCCCGATGATCGTCTCGCTCGTTGGCCTGACCACGAGGGGCTCGGTGAGCGGACTCGACGGTTTCATTTTTCCCTCGGCATCGACCTCAAGCCGAGAATGGGTCACGATCGCACATTCCTTGGCGAAGCCCTCGACGTGCTCAGCTTCCTTCGCGAAATAACTTAGAGGAATAAAAAGCGGAAAATAAGCATTACGATGTCCGGTCGCGCGAAACATGGCGTCTAGTTGCCGCTGCATGTTTTCCCAAATGCCGAAGCCCCATGGGCGAATGACCATGCACCCGCGTACATCGGAAGGCTCAGCCAGTTCCGCCGCTCGAATGACCTGTTGATACCACTCCGGGAAATCCTGTTCCCGAGTGGGCGAGATGGCGGTTTTTTCAGCTTTTGTCATAATTTCGGATGCTATTAACTAAGATCGAAGGGGCGAAAAATGATTCTTCGATCTGCGCCAGAAATAGAGGAGAGCAAATTTCATCTGGCCCGCAACTTTGCCAGGGCTTTTGGGTTATACTTCTCAGTTATGAAACGTCAGATCTTGGTCATTGCTTTGCTCGCCGTTTTTCTGCCAGCAGACGGGTTTGCGCAAGGACAACGAACGGTTTACGTAAGGCGTGGACGGTTTGCTAGACTGTCGATAGAGGAGCAGGCAAAATTGCGCT
>QHRJ01000157.1 GCA_003220075.1 Verrucomicrobiota bacterium | reverse complement strand
AGAAGGAGGCGAAAAACGGAAGCGATCCAGACGTGAAAAGTTTCGCCAGCAAAACCGCTAAGACAGTGCGGGAGCATCTGGAAATGGCGAAGGAGATCGATGCCAAGTTGAAATAGTCTGTTGGTGTTTGTTGCTGCAAGACGGCGCGTCGACAAGGCGCGCCGTTTTCTGTTAGCGGAATGTTTGCGCGCTTGGCGCAGACATTTTTCGCTCTAGACTTCGCAGGCGATGCTGCCCCAATTTTCGAGAGCCGGAAATTTCGAGCCAAAGGTTTATACCGGCGGCGGGATGCGATTTTATTTGCCGCTTTTGCACGATATCGTCGTTTTGGAAAAACCGGCGTTGATCGTCACGCTGGGTCTGAGTGATGCGCAAGCCCACCTCACTTTTTGCCAGACCGCAGCGCAACAAAATATTTCATCGCGCTGTGCCGCGATCCGGCGGGCGACGGTGGATGAGGACGCCGCAGATGATCCTGGCTGGCAGAGAGCGCAAAAAGCGACGGCGGAGTTTTTCCCAACGATTTCCCAACTAATCGATGGCGGTTCGACAACAGAATTCTCAGATGGATCGGTGAACGTGCTTCTGATCGATGATGTTGATTCGGCAGAAACCATTCGACGTGAGCTGGAGCTGTGGACTCCGAAATTATCCTCGGACGCGCTGGTGATGCTGCATGGGCTGGATCTGGCGCGAACCGATTCACCCAGAAGTGCATGGTCAACTTTCGCAAAGGAAAAAGCTGCGGCGGAATTCCATAACGGAATTGGGTTGGCAATCGCGACAAATCGCGCCGCGATGAAGTCGTCACCGCTGCGCGAAGCGATTTTCCTGAACACCGCAGCGTTGGGGCAAAGCTACCAACTGGTCGCCGATTTGATGCAGGCGCGCGTGCAAGCGAAAGACGCCGGGGATCGCGCTCAGATGCTGGAAGCGCGGCAGCTCTGGTTTGATGCCCTTTTCGAAGACCGGAGGAAGGCGCAGTTGGTGATGGAACGTCAACAGGGCGTGATTGGCGATCTGGAACCGCAGCTTGCTGCGTCGCGGGCACAGCTTGCCGCCTCGCGGGAAGACCGCGCGAAAGCGCAGTTGGTAATGGAAAATCAGTTTAATCAATTGCAGAGCCTGGCTGCCGCGCTCGAGCAGACCCAGACGCAGCTCGACAAGGCGCATAAGCAAATCGCCGATCTGAAAAATTTGATAAATGTGGCGAAAGCCGCGTGCCGCAAAAAAGGGCGCTGTTTCGACATTCGCAAGGAGCCGAAACCAAAGCGAACGGTAGCAGAGCGAGTGGCGCGCGAATTCGCCCGAACAAAACGCAGGGCGCGGCGGGTGTTGCGCGGGCCGGAACCGGCTGAGATACCAGCGCAAAAAGCGGAGGAACCAGAAGAACGATATAAAAATTGGATTACGGAGCACGAACCAATTCCCGAACAACTGGAGCACCAGCGGAGGGAATCTGCGGCCTGGGAAGATCGTCCAAAAATTTCCCTGCTTATCCCCGTCTTCAACACTCCCGCAAAATTTCTCGATGAACTCCTGGAGTCTCTTGTGGCGCAAACCTACGAGAATTGGGAAGCCTGCATCGTCGATGGAGGTTCAACTGAGCAGGCGACCAGCAACGCGTTGCGACAGTGGGAGAAGTCGGAGCCCCGCATTCAGCCGCAACGACTCGAGCAAAATCTTGGGGTCTCGGAAAACACCAATCGTGCCCTACGCAACGCGACGGGCGATTTCATTGCCCTGGTGGATCACGACGACCGGCTCCCGCCTTTTGCATTATATGAATTAGCCGCTGCGATTCGGCGCGAAGCGGGGGCGGAAATCTTTTACAGTGACGAAGATCGCCTGAGCGAAGGAGGAGTGCGTGGGAAGCCATTTTTCAAGCCGGAATGGAGTCCAGAGTTGCTTTTTTCCTTCATGTATGTCGGGCATCTCACTGCTTACCGGCGCGCTTTCGCTCTCGAGCTTGGCGGCTTTCGCAAGGAATTCGATCTTTCGCAGGACTACGATTTCGCGTTGCGTGCAACGGAGCTAGCCAAAAAAATCGTGCACATACCGCACGTGCTTTATCATTGGCGCGAACATCCCGCCTCCGGGGCGGCCGGAGGAAAACCCGAGGCACGAAAGACGAATCTCGCTGCGCTGGCGGCGGCAGTGAGACGGCGCGGCTGGGATGCGGATGTGATCGAATATCCCACGGCCAATCGGGTGCGCATGCGTCTGCCGCGGCCCCGGCGCGTTTCGGTTATCATTCCGACCGACTCACCAATCCGCGCGAAAACCTGCGCAAGAGATTTGCCCGCTGCCACCGCCTACGCGGATGCGGAGTTCGTGATCGTGACGAACAGCACACTGATCGAGCAGCTCCGTGCGGCCAGCGAAGAGGTCGGCGATCGCGTCCGGCTGGTCCCGTTTGACAAACCATTCAATTTCTCGGCCAAATGCAATGCCGGCGCGCGCGCCGCGACTGGTGAATGCCTGATCTTTTTCAACGATGACGTCGAAGCGACAGAGGGAGATTGGATCGAGAATGTTATTGAGCCATTAGAGAATCCGGAAGTCGGCGCCGTTTCGCCGAAACTGGTTTATACAACCGGAAAAATCCAACATGCCGGGTTGGTCACTGGTGTCCGCGGGTTGGTCGGAACGGCGATGCACCAGTGGCCGGCCGACTCGACTGATTATACGAATTTCGCGCAATCGATGCGCACGGTTTCGGCGCTGTCGGCAGCATGCCTAGCAATTCGGCGGGAACATTTTTTTTCGGTGGGACAGTTCGACGAAATAAATACGCCGATTGCGCATTCGGATCTCGATCTCTGCTTCAAGCTCCGAGAGGCCGGCCTGCGCTGCGTTTACACGCCTTTCGCCACCATGAAGCATCGCGGCCACGTTTCAATCGGGGCAAAAGAGCAGGAAAAGACCGATCGCGCCGATAAGAGCTCCATCTTTCTTTTGCAACGATGGGCGCACTTTACCTGCCGCGATCCTTTCTTCACCGACAACATGCGCGATTGGCTCTACCACGATTCGCCTACGCCGGTTCGGATGTTTGCCGCCAGAAATTCCGCAACCGGAAGCTGGACGCGGGATATTTTGCTCGTCTCGCACGAGCTGAGCCTGAGCGGTGCGCCCATTATCCTTGCGCACCTGGCGAAGTGGTGCCGGGCGAATGGAATTTTTGTCGTAGTGATGTCGCCGGTGGATGGACCATTGCGAGAAACTTTTCTCGATGCCGATATTCCGCTCATCGTGGATCCGTTGCTGGCCACTGGATACGAGATGTTCACCAAATTCGGTCATGGCTTTCCTGTGCGGAGCCACCAAAGCTTCATCAAGTTTGCCCGCGGTTTTGATACGATCGTTGCCAGCACTATCTTCGCTGCACCTCTGATTCGCGATGCGCAGATCGCGAGCGTGCCCAGCGTCTGGTGGATCCATGAAGGTCTGGTTGGAGACCATTTTTTGAAGAAATACCCGCGCCTCGGAAACATCTTCGAAATGGCGGACATAATTGCGACGCCGAACGAGGAGAGCCGCCGGATCTATCAGCCTTTTACCAGCCATCGTATTCTACTTTGGCCTTATGGGATTCCCGATGTCCCAGTTGCGATGAATGCTATTCAAAGCGAAAAAAAACGCGTGCGGTTTCTCCTGCTCGGAACGGTCGAGCCGCGCAAAGGTCAGCACACATTCGTGCGAGCAGTGCGCCAGCTCCCGCGCGACGTGCGTGAGCGAAGCGAATTTCTTATCGTTGGCCGGCCGCATGACGAGCGTGTGGCGGAAGAAGTACGCGCCGCAGCGAAAAGCGTGTCTCACCTGCACTACCAAGAAAGTATCCCGCACGCGAACGCCATAGCGCTGATTGACCGTGCTGATGTGATGGTTTGCGTCTCCTGCGACGAAACAGGGCCGCTTACGCTGATCGAGGGAATGGCGCTCGGCAAACCGATCCTCAGCACGCCAGTCGGTTTGGTGGCGGAAAAACTTGTCGAAGGTACAGAGGCGCTCTTTGTGAAGAGCGGGGATGTAGAAGAACTCCTGGCGGCGATCGTGCGACTCGTGCGCGAACCGGAACTGCGCCGTCGTCTCGCGATCAATTCGCGAAGAGCCTACGAAAAACACTTCACTTTGGATCGTTTTGCGAAAGATTTTGTCGCGCTGATTGATAAAGCGGATCTGGCCGAAGCAGGGAATGTTCGCGCTGACGTCACGACCGAAGCGCTGTCCAGCCGATGAATGAGCGATAGTTTAGCGAGAGCCGAGAGTTTAGTCGGGCAGGATTCTGTCGCGCCGCACCGCGGCCCTCGCGGCGAAACGATCGAGTTAAACAAGCGCGCGCAAGTCGATCGCTCTTATGCCGCGTGGGTAAAAGAGTTTGATACCATCGGAGGGCGCGAGCGCATCGTTATCCGCCGGCAACTCCGCACCCTCTCCTCTCTTCCGCTTATTTCAATTGTGCTACCGGTTTACAATCCCGATCTCGCGCTCCTTGCCTGCGCCATCGATTCGGTACGGGCGCAGATTTACCAAAACTGGCAACTTTGCATCGCGGACGACGCTTCTACAAACCCGGGCGTAGCTTTAATGTTGAAAAAATACGCGACCGGTGATGCACGCATCGCGCTCACGCTGCGCGACCGCAATGGCCACATCGCAGCCTGCTCAAATTCAGCGCTCGGCCTGGCCGTTGGTCAATGGATCGCGCTATTGGATCAGGATGACCTCCTGCCCGAGCACGCGCTCGCCCTTGTCGCCGCTGCCATCAATTCCCATCCGGCTGCGGGACTGATTTATTCGGATGAAGACAAGGTTGATGAGAGTGGGCAACGTTGCCGGCCATACTTTAAATCCGATTGGAACCCAGAACTCCTTCTTGGACAAAATTGCATCAGCCATCTCGGAGTTTACCGGCATAGAGTCGTGCGCGAGGTCGGCGGTTTCCGCGAAGGATTTGAAGGTTCGCAGGATTATGATCTTGCGCTGCGTTGCACCGAAAAGTTGCGACCGACCCAAATCAGGCACATCCCGCGCGTCCTGTATCATTGGCGCATGATCGAGGGCAGTGTTGCCGCTGCGGCTGAAGCCAAGCCGTATGCTCCGGTAGCGGCCAGGCATGCGATTGCGGATCATTTGCAACGCAGAAGAATTGCGGGCCGGGTGGAATCGTGTCCTGAAAATCGTGAATGGCATCGCGTCGTCTATGATCTGCCTCAGCCACCGCCATTGGTGTCGATTATTATTCCGACGCGCGATCGGCTTCCATTACTCCGCCGATGCATCCACAGCATTCGCGAGGAGACACTCTACTCGCCTTTCGAAATCATTATCATCGACAATGGCTCGGCCGAGGAAGAAACGCGCCGGTTTCTTCAGAGCATCGGGCAAGAAATGAACGTGACCGTTGTGCAAGATGAAGGCGAATTCAATTTCAGTCGCCTGATAAATCGAGGAGCGGAGCTGGCGCGCGGTGAGATTCTGGCGTTCTTGAACAACGACATTGAAGCGAAGGAACGGAACTGGTTGCACGAGATGGTCAGCAACGCCGTCCGCGCGGAGGTGGGCGCAGTCGGCGCCCGCCTTTGGTATCCGGACGGAAGATTGCAGCATGGTGGAGTGGTGCTGGGGCTGAATGGAGTGGCGAGCCACGCCTTTCATCGTTTTCCGCCGCAACCAATCGCGCCGATGCATCGCACTTTCGTTTTGGCGCAAAATACTTCCGCCGTCACCGCCGCCTGCATGGTAACGCGCAAAGACATTTTTTCCGATCTCGATGGCTTCGATGAGAATCTCCCCAGAAATTTCAACGACGTCGATTTTTGTATGCGTCTGCGTGAACGCGGTTGGCTCATTGTCTGGACACCGTATGCAAATTTGATCCACCACGAGTCCGCGACGCGCGGTCACGATACCCATGCGAAAGATCGAGAGCGATTGTTCCGCGAAGCAAGTTACATGGAGAAAAAATGGAGCGCGCAAATTCTGCGCGATCCCTATTACAGCCCAAATTTATCGCTTCATTCGCGCGGTTTTGATCTTGCCTTTCCGCCCAGGTGGGAAAATGAAGCGGCTATAACCGAAGCGGACTGAACTGATGCGCAGGACCAAAATTATTTGCACGCTCGGCCCGGCGAGCGAGAAACCGGAGACACTGCGGCAGTTGGTGCAGGAAGGCGCCGATGTTTTCCGGCTGAACATGAGTCATGCGCAGCACGCTTGGGTACGTGAGGTCGTCCCGCGAATCCGCGCCATCGCGGAGGAAGTTGGTCGGGCCGTCGCCATTCTCGTGGACACGCAGGGCCCCGCCATTCGCACTGGCGATCTCAAGACCGATTTGCATTTGAAACCCGGAGACATTCTCGAATTCACCGTGCGCGGCGCGAAGAGCGAGGAAGCCTACTCGGTGGATGTGAACTACGATG
Organism: Verrucomicrobiota bacterium; assembly: GCA_003220075.1. GTDB lineage: Bacteria > Verrucomicrobiota > Verrucomicrobiia > Chthoniobacterales > UBA10450 > AV69. The sequence goes on along the minus strand of QHRJ01000157.1, from coordinate 7,533 downwards.
GCTTAATCAACGACATCAACGAAGGCGACACCGTTTTGGTTGATAACGGCGTCATTCATCTCCTGGTGCTGGAGAAACGCGAGAACCGCATTCGTTGCAAGGTGATCACGCCCGGAACGCTGGGATCGCGGCGGCATATTAACTTGCCGGGTGTGCGCGTGAACTTGCCGCCGCTTACCCAAAAAGATCTCAGCGACGTCGCGCTGGGGGCGGAACTGGGCGTGGACTTCATCGCCTTAAGTTTCGTCCGCCAACGGAGCGATCTGGAGGAACTGCGGGGTTTGCTCGCGCAAAAGAAAAGCAAAGCCCAGGTGATGGCAAAGATCGAAGATCAATCCGCCGTCCGCTTGATCCATGAGATCATTGCTGCGGCCGACACCATCATGGTGGCGCGTGGAGATCTTGGAATCGAATGGCCGATCGAGGAGCTGCCCATCATTCAGCGAAAGATTGTGAAGCTTTGCGTGCGGCTGGGAAAACCGGTGGTGGTGGCGACGCATTTGTTGGAATCGATGATTCACAATCCCCTCCCGACCCGCGCGGAAATTACCGATGTAGCCAACGCGGTTTTCGAGCAAGCCGACGCCATCATGTTAAGTGGAGAAACCAGTCTCGGGGATTATCCCGTGGAATGCGTGCGCATTTTGAATCGAGTGGCGCTGCGGATCGAGCGCAGCGGCGGGGCCGGTTACGCCAAAGCGGCTGTGCTCGAAGATGTGCGACAAAAAACGGTGGCCTCTGCAGTCGTCCTGGCGAACTCGCTGTCGCGTGCGCGGATCATCGTCTTTACCCGGCACGGAGCGATGGCGCGCAACACCTCCAACCTGCGTCCGGAACGCGCCACCATTTTCGCTTTCACTCCAAGCGAGGAAGTGCGACGCCAACTCGCGCTTTGTTGGGGAACTTATCCGGTGCGAATAAAATTTTCCGATGATCCCAACGCCACCATCGAAGCAGCCGAGAAGTATCTGCGCGACGCGGGATTGACCTCGCCGGGGGACAATCTGGTGATCATTAGCGACTTGCGCGCAGGCGAGACATTGGTGGACACGGTGCAGCTGCGAACTGCAAGATGACGACGGTGCGGCGCGTTGTGAGTTTCTTGCTTAGCTCGTCTCTTACGCCTCGACCGGCATTTCGAGGTCGATGTCGATCGGCCTCTCTTTTTTCGCGAGGGCGCGGCGCAACTTCGACAGCGCGATGTTCTGCAACTGCCGAATGCGTTCCCGCGTCACTCCAAATTTTTTCCCGACTTCTTCGAGCGTCTTCGGCTTGCCGCCGTCGAGGCCGAAACGCGAGAAAATAATTTTTCGTTCGCGATCATCCAGCACCTCGAGCAAACCCCCTACCTCGTTGCGCAGATTTTTGTCCCGCAACAATTCGAACGGCGTCATCGCTTCCTCGTCGCCTACGATTTCACCGAACTCGGTCGAATCATCATCGCTGATCGGCGCGTCCAACGAGGCCGGCCGGATCGAAACCGTTTTCAATTGCGAAACCTTCCCAGCGGCGATTCCGATTTCTTCACCGAGCTCGTCGTCCGTCGGTTCGCGGCCGAGCTCCTCGCTCATTTGCAGCGAGACGCGTCGCATCTTCGAGATTTTGTCCACCAGATGCACGGGCAGACGAATCGTCTTCGATTGATTGGCCAGTGCGCGTTTGATCGATTGCTTGATCCACCATGCGGCGTAGGTGGAAAGTTTTCCGCCTTTCGCCGGATCGAAGCGCTCAACCGCTTTCATCAGGCCGATGTTTCCCTCCGAAATTAAATCGAGCAGCGGCAATCCAAGATTCGCGTAATCGTGCGCGATCTTAACGACCAGACGCAAATTCGAGCGAATCATCAGAGCGCGAGCTTCCTTGTCGCCGCGCTTAATTTTAGCGGCGAGTTCAATCTCCTGTTGGGGAGTGAGCAGAGGAATTTGCCCGATCTCGCGCAGGTAAATCTTTATTCCAGTATCGCTATCTTCAGCAGCCATAAAACTTCTTTTCATGAACGTGAAAGGGGGGTGCGGTATCCATTATCCGACTAGTCAGGGTTCGCCGGCATTCCTTAATCGCAGCATTTATCACGCGCGAAAGTCCTTAACAAGGTTAAATATTCCCATTTCTGACATTTGCTGGACGCATTTTGTTCAAATAAGTGCTTCTCATTCCGTCTTAGGCGTTTATCGACTATGGAAATTTGAGAATTTGGGGCGATTTTTGACCGCGCGGCAGCCGGTCGCTCCTCTCTCAGGTTTCTCGAGCACCGGCGCGCCAAAAATTCCCGCTTATCCGCCTCGATTTTTTCCCACCCGAGCCAAAACCGCCCGGACCGCCTATATATACAACAGTAATGACGCGCCGCGGTCATCCCGAACCCCGAATGCTGTCGGGGGTGAGGGACCTCCCGAGGGGAGAGTTGACCTCGCAAATCACCTTGGGTGATCCACTAGCTTTGGTGAGGTCCCTCGCTTTCGCTCGGGATGACAAGCATACGGCGGAGCGTACAATTAAAACCCGGAGAGGCCTCTTTTTCGCCCGAGGTTTTCAATGAAAGCCGATTTGTCCCTTTTCGTGCGAAAATTTCTCTGCCAACCTCGCGCACATGTTTGCGAAAATTTATTCCGCCGCGGTTTTCGGCGTTGATGCATACGAAGTCGAGATCGAGGTGAACTCGGCCGGCGGATTGCCTGCAATCGTCGTCGTTGGATTGCCCGATGCCGCGGTCAAGGAAAGCAAAGACCGCGTCACGACTGCAATTTCCAACAGCGGATATTATTGGCCGCGTGGACGCACGACGGTGAACCTCGCTCCGGCCGACATCAAAAAAGAAGGGCCCAGTTTCGATCTGCCGATCGCATTAGGTATGATCGCGTGCAGTCTGGAAGCAGACACCGCGGAATTTTCTCATTACAGTTTCGTGGGCGAGCTGGCCCTCGATGGCGCGGTGCGCGCGGTAAAAGGCGTGTTGCCCGTTGCGATTGAAGCGCGCAAACGCGGAAAGAAAGCCCTATTTGTTCCGGCAGCGAACGCGCAGGAGGCTGCAATGGTGAAGGGAATCGCCGTTTATGGGGTGCGTAATTTGCGCGAAACATTTTCGTTTCTTTGTGGCGAATGCGCTCTTCAGCCGACCCGGGGCGATCTCGAGAAATTTTTCGCGACCCATCAAAGCTACGAGGTCGATTTCGCGGACGTGAAAGGACAGGCGCACGTGAAGCGGGCGATGGAAGTGGCTGTCGCCGGCGGACACAACATTCTCATGGTCGGGCCGCCGGGCTCGGGCAAATCGATGTTATCGAAACGCATTGCTACCGTCATTCCACCGATGTCGCTGGAGGAAGCGATTGAGACAACGAAGATTCACAGCATCGCGGGATTGCTTACGCCGGAACAATCATTCGTGCCGACACGCCCGTTCCGCTCGCCTCACCATACTATTAGTGACATCGGTTTACTCGGTGGTGGCGCTATTCCAAACCCCGGTGAAGTCAGTCTGGCGCACAACGGCGTGCTCTTTCTTGACGAGCTACCGGAATTTCATCGTTCCACCTTGGAAGTAATGCGTCAGCCACTGGAGGATGGACGCGTTACGGTTTCGCGAGCCGCCGGCAGCGTCACTTTCCCGAGCGAATTCATGCTGGTGGCGGCGATGAATCCCTGTCCGTGCGGTTATTTCGGCGATTTGAAACGCGAGTGCCGCTGCGGTCCGAATCAGGTGCAACGATATCGCCAGCGTATTTCCGGGCCGTTGCTCGATCGGATTGATCTCCACATCGAAGTGCCTTCGATTGAGTATCGTGATATGGCGAGCGAACGGTCGGAGGAACCTTCCAGTGCAATTCGCGAGCGGGTTTCCGCCGCACGTAAGAGGCAGCAAGCGCGATTCGCTAACGATTCCAAGACGAACTGCAATGCGCGCATGGGAACAAAGCATCTCAAACATTGGTGCAAATTGGATTCCGATTCGCAGGAGCTGATCCGGGTGGCGATGACGGAGTTAAATCTAAGCGCCCGTGCCTACGATCGCATTCTTAAAGTCGGGCGCACCATCGCCGACCTGGCCTCGACCGAAGCCATCACAGCCGAACACGTGGGCGAAGCAATTCAGTACCGCAGTTTCGATCGCACATTGTGGGTCTAACCACCGGGCTGGCGATTGTAATGAGTATCGTAGTTAATTTCACACCTTATGCTGGCGAAGATCGAATGATTTTTCTTATCCGATAAACGAGGGTGAAGCCGTTACCGACTTTTCTATCGGGGTTTTCGCGATCGACTAGGTCCCAGGTTAATCGATAGCGTGCCGCCACGGTTTCAATCAGCGCGACCAAAGTACCGGGGGTGTAAACATGGTAGTGCCCACGACGAGGAACCTGATTAGCTGGAAACAGGTCGTTCCAATTGTCCACGGTTACGTTAGCGCGCGCGTGAATGTCCAACCATTGTTCCAGGCTAGTTAAGGGCCGCCCTTTGTCCGTTTCGAGGGCGTCGCGTTGCGGCACAATCATAAAGATGTAGCCGCCATTGCGGACGACGCGGTTCCACTCCAGCAACGCTTTAATTGGATCGGGCAAGTGCTCGAAAACGTGACTGCTGATGATGTAATCCTGGGACGAATCGGGAACTGGGAGTTTCTCTGCCGAAGCGGTGACATCGATCTCGGCATAACAGCCGTTCATTTTGAGCTCCGCCTGGCGGGCGACATCAAAGTCGTCGCCGGGACTCATATGCGTAGAACCTTCCAGGCCGAAGGGATTATGAGCGGAGGCGCCAAGCTCGATCCCGCTCAATCCATCGAGCCATCGATGGGCCAGGGCGTGTTCTTTCAAGGTAATATTCCGATGTTCGATCCCTTCTACTTTCGTCGTTCTAATTGCCATGCGTTCGCCTTACTTCATCCACCATAACCAACCCAACGAAATCTTCTAATGCGCCGTTTTGAAAAGGGAAGCAGTCTGGGCTTGCTCGATTCCAAGAAAAACTGCAACGCACGAATGGGACCGAAGCAGTTGAAACAATGGTGCAAACTGGATTCCGATTCGCAAGAGCTGATCCGCGTGGCGATGACGGAGTTAAATCTGAGCGCTCGCGCCTACGTTCGCATTCTTAAAGTCGCGCGCACCACCATCGCCGACCTGGCCTCTGCTGAGACGATCACCTCCTGAGCACGTTGGTGAGGCGATTCAGTACCGCAGCTCGACCGCACCTTGTGGGTCTGAATCTTCCCGCGCCTCGGGTAGGAGGCGGAGGCATTTGCAAAGGAAGGGTGTGCTGGAATTGTGAAGGGTGGTAACGGCGGCGGCCAGGACAAAATATGCGAAACCGATCTGTTATTCCCCGTTCTTAAAATATGTATTCATCCATATTCCCAAATGCGCCGGAAGCAGTATTCATCGTGCCTTGGGTGCCCTGCACGCTCAGCGTTCGTTGCAGGTCGGGAAACCCAAATATCATAAGCATGCCAAAGCGGCCAAGGTGCGCGAAGTCCTCGGGCCTGCCTGGAATGAATGCTTTAAGTTCGCTTTCATTCGCAATCCCTGGGACTTGATGGTTTCCTCCTATCATTGGTGGTTGACCTACGCAGAAATATTTCCGGCTTTGCATGAAGACATCGCTCGAATTCGAAAAATGGGTACTTTTTTTGTCTTCATTCGCTCGGAATTCGGTCGTTCCATGCTCAACGAACACCGCGGAGGCGATTTGACGGAATGGATTTCAGATGGCGACAAGATCATCGTTGATTTTGTCGGTCGTTACGAAAACCTGAACGAGGATTGGAGCAAGGTCTGCCAAGCGCTACAGGTTCCGGCTCTTCCGTTGGGGCGAGAAAACCAGGTTGTCCGTCAGGATTACCGGGTCTTTTATGACGACGAGTCGAGGGAACTTGTGGCAAATCGCTTTGCCCGCACGATTGAGTTATTCGGCTATCGTTTCGATGGCTAGCAGTGAGGTCCTTATAAGGGATCCGAATACTAGCCTGCTACGTTTAACGAAATCTTTGACCTCAAACCGACGAGTTGGTCGTGGTCGTTGCAACGGAGATCTGGGGAGCGCACGCGCCCTGGCGTGCTGTCGTTGGCGCCTCGCCAACGACTTTCTTTCGTTGAACAAGAGAAGCATTTCGGCGAGGCGCCGAAATGTGCACGCGAGGGCGCGTGCGCTCCCCGGAAAAGAAGAGCCACCGGGCGATCACGCCCGCATGAAGTGTTCCGAAAAAACCACTTTTGTCCAACTTTTGATCCTTATAAAACGACGGTTAGTGCTCGGAGAAGAATTGCTTTTCAGATAATGCTTCCACCGCAGGTCAGTGTCATTATCACATCTTATAACCAGCAGGAGTACCTCAGGGAAGCTATCGAAAGCGCGGTTGATCAGACGGTGGCCGCTTGCGAAATCATTGTCTCCGATGATCATTCAACAAAAGACGGCTCAGCCGAAACCATTCGTGAATATGCGGCGAAGTATCCCGGATTAGTTCGCGGTATTTTCCAGGAAAAAAATGTTGGTATTCCGAAAAATCGAAATAGCGCGTTGCAGATGGTCAGAGGGGATTATGTCGCGATCCTGGACGGCGATGACCGTCTCTTGCCGAAATTTATCGAGCAGCATGGCACTGCCCTGGCGGCGAACCCGCAAGCGCACGTCAGTTACAGCAATCGTTACGACATTAATCAACTTGATGAGCGACGCCTGCGCGATCGCGCTCCGCAACCCTCCGGCGATGTCCTCGCTTACATTGCGCGTGGTCGCAAAGGCATCCTGCGCTCAATGGTGGCTAAGTACGACCTGGTGAAGGCGGTCGGTTGTTTCGATGAAAACCATTATCACTACGATGGGTTTATTCTGACTTTGCGTCTGGCGAAATTGACTCCGTTCGTTTATCTGCCCGAGCCGCTGATGGAAAAACGCGAGCACGCCGGAGGCACTTCCAAAGGAATTTCCTTTGCGGAAAAAGAGCGATGTTTTCAGGACGTGCTCGCGGAGGTCATGCGGGTCGCCGCGGAGCTACCGGAAAAAGACAAGCGCGCGATTAGCAAGAACTGGTTGGAACAAATCTCGCAGCTGTACTTCAAAGCAAAGATGGAAGAGGGTGATTGGTCGGGGGCATGGAGGGAAATAGCGCGTCGCATGGTGAGGGATCCGCGTCGGTTAAAGGCGAGTTTGAAAATGATGCGCGAAATACTAATTCGGGCGGGACGTAGATGATCGTGTGTCATCCATTCTACTTCTGGATGGAACGCGGGCGCCCACATGCCGTACACTTGGGGGGTGTGTAAGCATATGGCGCGATAGTTCAAAAAGTGAGGACTAGGGTTGCATTGATTTGACGGACAGTGGGCTAAGGGTCAAAACCCGAAAGGAAGCCCACATGAATACACAGTTAACGAAGCCCTCGCGCACCAAAGCGAGATATACCGAAGAGTACAAACAAGAGGCCTTGGAGCTATGGCGCGCCAGTGGTCGCAGTGCGGCCAAGGTAGCGGCCGAGTTGGGGATCCGGCCGCCGCTGCTCTATCGTTGGGTGAGTCTGGAGCGTGGACCCAACGG
>QHRJ01000156.1 GCA_003220075.1 Verrucomicrobiota bacterium | reverse complement strand
ATATCACCTTTAATAAAGGTGCCCGCTTGATCACGCGTAACTTCCAGGCGGAGACGCGGCCGCCGGCATGAAATCCGTTCACGATTTTGCGATTTAGTGATTTAACGATTTGACTTTGCTGTAACGAGTGAGGCGGAGAATATCTTTAACAGGTCCGCAGGCTTCTTTGTTCTATCGTGCGACTATGTGGGTCGATTTAAGTGTGTTCTCTCTCATCATTCCTGTACGGCTCGACGGAGTCTCGCCCTACCAATCCACCGCTTGCGAAGTCGCTGGTAGGGCGACACTCTGCGGAGCCGAACTCACTAACTCGTTAAATCGCTAAATGGTTTGAATCGTTAAATGAAAATCGGCGTCGTCGGAACAGGCGCGATCGGCAGCTTTTATGGTGCCAAGCTCGCTCACGGCGGACGCGATGTTCATTTCTTGTTAAAAAGCGGATTTGAGAAAGTCAAACGCTCAGGTATTCGCATCCGCGGGAAAAAGGAAAATTTTCACGTTGCCGGAGTGCAAGGCTACAAGACCGCTGACGCCATCGGGCCATGCGACCTAGTTCTGATTGCGCTGAAGGCAACAAATAACGAGGCCTTGCTCCAATTGATTCCGCCACTCCTGCACCAGCGCACCATCCTGCTCACTTTGCAAAATGGATTGGGGAACGAGGATTTTCTCGCTCAACATTTCGGCGACGACCGAGTAATGGGTGGACTATGTTTTATTTGTCTCAACCGCATTTCTCCCGGCCTGATTGAGCATCTCGATTATGGACACCTCACCATCGGTGAATTTATTGGATCTCCAAAGTCACGCACTCGCGCTCTCGCCCGCGAATTCCAACAGTCCAGCGTTGTTTGCCGGGTGGTCGACAACTTGATGGAAGAACGCTGGGGCAAGCTGGTTTGGAATATTCCTTTCAATGGCTTGACGATCGCGGCCGGCGGAATCACGACCGAAGACATCTTACGGGATGATTCTCTACATTCAGCGGCGCTGGTGTTGATGAATGAAGTAATCGAAGGAGCGAACAGCTGTGGTTACAACTTGCCGAGAGAGGTTGCAGTCGAATATATGAAGCGCACCGAAACCATGGGCGCTTACAAGCCGTCGACTCTGCTGGATTTTGAAGCCGGGCGCGCTCTCGAAGTTGAAGCGATCTGGGGCGAACCGCTACGTCGTGCTCAAGCCAACGGAACAGCAATGCCTCGGTTGGAGCAGCTTTATGCACTGCTGAAATCATTGAATGCCCGGCGCAAATGAGACATCGCTTGCCGCCGTCGATTGAAGTACGAAATCTTCAGCGCACCGTTCGGATTTCCAGCCGCAGACTGCAACGATTCGCTGAGATCGCCTGCGCGCTAGTCTGGAAACACAAGCGACCTGAGGCCGAGATGGCGTCCGTTGCTAAGATCTCAGTGTTAATCGCGAGCGACCGACGAATGGCAGCGCTGCACAAAGAATTTTGCGGCCTTGCGGGCCCTACCGACGTGCTCACATTTCAGCATGGTGAAATCGTGATCAGCGCCGAGACGGCCGCGCGACAGGCGCGGATTTTTCACAGCAGCCTCACGGCCGAAATTCAATTGTATTTGCTGCACGGATTGTTGCATTTGGCCGGATTTGGTGATGTCACGGCTCAGCAACGGCAGCAGATGCAACGATTGCAAAACAAATTGTTAGCAACCGCTGTTCACGGCTTGTAGCCATCGCCCTGTGTAGGCGACGGCATCGCTTCGCACAGCGAAGAGGCTACAGATCGTTTGAAGGAACAAAGCCGCGTGTTAGCTTTTTGGATGAGTCGGCTGCCCTGGAAACAAGAGGCAAAATTCGCCGCCACCGTGATCATCGATTTTCCCGACGCCACGCTGGAAGCGCCGACCATTGAAAAGAAGGAAGCGACCGAACAGCAAATCGAAATGCCCTGGAACGTCGTCGTGCACAATGACCCGGTGAACTTGATGAGTTACGTGACGATGGTGTTTCAGCGCGTTTTTGGTTATCCGCGAGAGAGAGCAGAAAAGCACATGCTGGAAGTGCACCATAGCGGCCGATCAATTTTGTGGAGCGGTCTCCGTGAAAGGGCCGAGCTCTACGTGCAGCAACTGCATGGTTACCTCCTGCTTGCGACGATCGAGAAAACCGTGTGATGGAAATCTGCCGACAGGACCAAGCTCTCGAGATTCGCGAGCTTGATCCATTTCTGGCAGAGTTGCTCAGGCAGGTCCCGGAAAGCGCGCAGCCAAAAGATTCGCCGGCAGCGGAAGAGCGTCTCTTCAGCGCGCCCGCGGCGCCGGAGGAAAAAGATTTGTGTGCCGAGTGGAAAGTTTATGTTGTTCCGGAATTGCGCCGCCTTTTTCAATCCGCCACAGAAACAGTACGGCAGGACTTGGAACAGTTGCAATGCACCGGCAAGCCATTTGCCAATTGTACTTTGCGCATTCCGTTGGCCCACACCGACGCATGGTTAAGCGCGTTGAACCAGGCGCGACTCGCAATCGCCGCCACCTATCAATTCAGCGACCACGAATTGTGCGACCATTACCGCTCACCCCTCGGGAGTCGTCGCGACTTAAGCTTGTTTCAAGTTAACTTCTACGGCTTTCTCCAGGAATTTATCTTACGCGAGATTGAAGGAAACAGTTGAAGCGCGATGCGCCATTAATGCGTTTGCCGGTTCTTCACCATTTCCATCAGTCGCGCTTTGATCTGATCGGAGGCTTTTGCGGGTTTCAAACTCAAGGCGAAGGCCTCGCTCAGTGAGTAGCATTCGACGATGAAGGCTTCCGCTTTTTCGCCAAATTCGCGTCGCGCGCCTTCAAATTCCGCCATTTCGTCTGGGTCGAGTGCCCCGACAACGAAGAGGCGGGCGCGGTTTTGAAACTCTTCAAAGCTCATCGCGTAGCTCCTTCAGGCCGTCGTAAATTTTCTTGAGGCCCAATTCCAGGCGCGTTTTCACCGTGCCCAGTGGTGTATTCGTTTTTGCGGCGATTTCGCGCTGACTCATCCCTCGAAAAAATGCCAGCTCGATGGCTTGTTGCTGCGCGGGCGGGAGCATTCCGATCACTCGCCGGATCAAAACCCGACGATCACCGTCAAGGATTTCCTCCTCCGTGGAATTGTGGACCCAGGCATCGGGCTGTTGCTCAGTCTCGTGTTGTAAACGCTCCTCCGCCCGGGCATAAGCTTGCTTTTTACGTAATCCGTCGATTGCGCGCCGCCGAGCCAGCGTTACCATCCAGCCAAGCGGTTTGCCCCTCTGGGCCGAAAAGTTTTTCGCCTGGTTCCAAATCTCCATAAAGATCTCTTGCAGCAAGTCGTCTGCCTCTGCTTCGTTATGGATGACCCGTAAAACCAGCGCTTTCAGAATTCCGTTATAGCGATCGTAAAGGTGCGAAAGCGCTTCTGAGTCCTCCCGCTGAATGCCCTCCATCAACTCGAGGTCGCTGGGCGCGCCCGGTCTTAATGCCGTTGCTGGCGGCTGAGCCGGGGCGTCCGCCTCTCCCTCCTTCTTTGGCAGTGACCTTCGTGTTCTCAAACCCTCTCGTTCCGATTAGATATTGCTAATCCCTTAATCTGAGTTTTTTATTGAATGACAGGGGCGCATAAGCTCGCATTGTCCGTTGAAATCGAGGCGTCGTCCAATTGCTTATAATTAATCTGTAATCTGACCGGACGCGTTTATCTGCCGTCGAAACACTCCCGGGTGAGGCGAGCGTTCTCCTCGCCAGGGGTGAGACAGCAGGCGGAAACGCTTCCTACAATTTTTCTCCCGTGCGTTGCCAGATAACTCGGCGTTGCGTCTCTCACAGCATCGCGCCTAAAGTTCCAGACAATGTCTGATCCGCTTTGGTATAAGGACGCGATCATCTACGAGCTGCACGTGAGGACATTTCACGACAGTAACGCGGATGGTATCGGCGATTTTCGTGGACTGATAGAGAAGCTCGATTATCTCCAGGAACTAGGTATCAGCGCAATCTGGCTGCTCCCTTTTTATCCGTCGCCCTTGAAGGATGACGGTTACGACATCGCCAATTATCTGGACGTCAATCCGAACTATGGCACGCTCGATGATTTCCGCGCCTTCCTGGACGCGGCGCACGAACGCGGACTGCGCGTTATTACCGAACTCGTCATCAACCACACGTCTGAACAAAATCCGTGGTTCCAAAAATCGCGTCGCGCTCCGCCGGGCTCGCCGGAACGCGAAGTGTATGTGTGGAGCGATACGCCGGAAAAATACAACGACGCGCGCATCATCTTCAAAGATTTTGAAACGTCTAACTGGTCCTGGGATCCGATCGCGAAATCATATTATTGGCATCGCTTCTATTCCCATCAGCCCGATTTGAATTTCGACAACCCCGCCGTCCACGAAGTGGTCGAGCGGGTCTGCGATTTCTGGCTCAAGCTCGGCGTCGACGGCCTGCGGCTCGATGCCGTTCCCTATCTCTACGAGCGCGAAGGAACGAACTGCGAAAATCTTCCGGAGACGCATGTCTATTTGAAGAAATTGCGCGCGCACATCGATGCGCACTTCAGCGGTCGTATGCTTTTGGCCGAGGCGAATCAATGGCCGGAAGATGCCGTCGCCTATTTTGGTAACGGCGACGAATCGCACATGAATTTTCACTTCCCGCTCATGCCTCGAATGTTCATGGCGCTGCAGATGGAAGATCGCTTTCCGATTATCGACATTCTCGAACAGACGCCAGCTATTCCGGACAACTGCCAGTGGGCCATGTTCCTGCGCAATCACGACGAGCTTACTCTCGAGATGGTGACGGATGAGGAGCGCGATTACATGTGGCGCGTTTACGCCAACGATCCAACTGCGCGCATTAATCTCGGCATTCGCCGCCGACTGGCACCGTTGCTCGTGAACAGCCGCCGCAAAATTGAACTGCTTAACATTCTCCTTTTCTCCATGCCCGGCACTCCGGTGCTTTACTACGGCGACGAAATCGGCATGGGCGACAATTTTTATCTCGGTGATCGTAACGGCTGTCGCACCCCGATGCAATGGAGCGCTGATCGTAACGCCGGATTTTCCAAGGCGAATCCGCAACAGCTTTATCTGCCGATTACGATCGATCCGGAATACCACTACGAAGCGATCAACGTCGAGAATCAGCAGAAAAACCTCTCATCGCTGTTGTGGTGGATGCGGCGCGTCATCGCCATGCGAAAGAATTACAAGGCCTTCTCCCGCGGCTCGCTTGAATTTTTATTCCCTGAAAATCCCAAGGTGTTGGCATTTCTCCGTCGCACGGAAGATGAAACCATTCTCGTGGTCGTGAATTTGTCCCGGTTTGCTCAACCGCTGGAACTCGATCTCGCGAAATTTGCCGGCTGTATCCCGATGGAAGTTTTCAGCCGCAATCGATTTCCCGCAATCCGAAGATCGCGTTATCCACTTACCCTCGGCCCGCACGCGCATTACTGGTTTGTTTTGCAATCTCCCTCGGCTGCGAGCCGGGCGCGCAAACGGGTGCGCACACCTACAATCGCATCGGTGCCGGGATTTTCAGAGCTGCTTGCTGGTTCGGCACGACGCGACATGTCCTTCTTGAAGTGAATTACACGGAAGGCGCGGCGGAAATTTACACGCTGCCGCTGCAAATCGCGCGTGATGAAAACGCACACCGAATTTCTCGCGAGGCCCAACAGGCTGTTATCGCCGAGTTCGCCGATAGCAACGCCATCCTGCACGACGCTACCTTCGATCCCGATTATCGCGCCGAAATTTATCGCATCATTCGCGAACAACGAAAATTGCGGGCGCGACGCGGGGAGATCCTTGGGTCCCCCTCAGCGCAGTTCGCGGCTGCGGAGGATTTGAGCGCGAATTCGCGCGTGATGAGAGGGGAACAAAGCAATTCCTCGATTCTCTTCGGCACACAATACTTTTTGAAAATTTTCCGAAAGCTGGAGGAGGGAATTAATCCCGATGTTGAGATCACGCGATTTCTGACTGAGCGCGCGAAATTTCCCAACGTGCCAGCGTTTGCCGGTACCCTCGAATATCGCTCTGGCAAAAATACGGTGGTGCTGGCACTCCTTTTGTCTGCGATCGCGAACGAAGGTGACGCCTGGAATTTTACGCTCGATTCCATCGGCAGTTATTACGAGCGCGTTTTGTCCCGTAAAGCTGACTTGAATGAAATCGGCTCAACCCAACTCATTCAAGAATTGATCGGTGGGATTTATCCGGAGAAGGCACGGTTACTTGGTCAGCGCACCGGTGAATTGCATCGCGCGCTTGCCTCCGAGACCGACGATCCTGCGTTCGCACCCGAGCCATTTAATGCCCTGGCGCAGCGGAGCGTGGTCCAATCAATGCGTGCTTCATTGCGGCGCGCTTTCGAGTTGCTCCGAAAGAAACTGGATGATTTGCCAGAAGCCTTTCGCGCTGAAGCTGAGGAAGTCCTCGCAGCCGAGAAGCAAATTCTCGCGCAAGAGCGACGCCTCCTCGAGCAACGGTCCGCTGCGCATAAGATTCGCATTCATGGCGATTTTCATCTTGGTCAGGCCCTTCACACCGGTCGCGATTTTATTTTCCTCGATTTCGAAGGCGAACCGGCGCGCCCGCTCGGCGAACGGAAATTGAAACGCTCGGCCCTGCGTGATGTCACTGGGATGATGCGCTCGTTTCAATACGCCGCCTACAGCGCGCTTTGGCAACCGGCGATGCGACAGGAGGACGTTCCGTTTCTGGAGAAATGGGCTGACGTCTGGTATCGCGAGATGAGCAGCACGTTTATGCAAAGCTATCTCGCCGCCACCCCCGACGCTCTCTTTATTCCGCGCAACGAAGCCGATCTAAGCATCGCGCTTGAAGCTTATCTTCTGGACAAAGCAGTTTACGAAATCGGTTACGAACTAAACCATCGGCCGGACTGGGTTGTCATTCCGATTCGCGGGATCAAGCATATTCTAAAATCGGGGTAGAGAAGCTCGTCATCCCGAGCGCCAGTCGAGGGGTCCCGTTGCGCAACCTTAAAGGGGACTTCCTCGGGATCCCTCGACCGGCACTCGGGATGACGATCTCATCAGCTGCGTTTGGAGAGCACGCAAATTGGCAGCGCGATTTTTTGGGACACAACGGTGCGTGTCCCCCCAACGTAACTCGATTTCACGCATACCAGAATTTTCTGGGGATTGGGTAGCGCACGCGTCTCGCGTGTTGGTTTTGGCGTCTCGCCAAAACAATCTTTGAGAAAGTTTGCGATCGCGAGGACGCAATCGGCAGCACGCGAGACGGGTGCGCTACCCAAGCCGGTGAAACTGGCTATGATGCCCGCGCATGACCTCACAAGTGCTGTCCGAAAAAGTCGGTGTCGTTTTTGGCGTGGCGAACAAACGCAGCATCGCCTGGGCGATTGCGAAGGCATGGGCGGCAGCGGGTGCTCGATTAATTTTTAATTATCAAGGCGAGCGCCTAAAGGAAAACGTGGAGGACCTGGTCAGCGAATTCGGCGAAAACGTGCCGCTCTTTCCCTGTGACGTCTCGAGCGATGAAGAGATCGCAAGATTTTTCCGAGAAGTGCGCGGGCAGACCGACCGGCTGGATCTACTCCTGCACTCGGTCGCTTTCGCGCCCAAGGAAGCGCTCGAGGGCGATTTCGTGAGCACTACCCGCGAAGCGTTTCGCACTGCGCACGATATCAGCGCTTATTCGCTTGTTGCAGTGGCGCGGGAAGCTGCACCTTTAATGACGAATGGCGGAAGCATTGTCACGATGACCTACTACGGCGCTGAGAAAGTCGTGCCGCACTATAACGTCATGGGTGTAGCCAAAGCTTCCCTCGAGGCCAGTACTCGTTATCTCGCCTACGACCTTGGCCCAAAAAAAATTCGAGTAAATTGTATTTCTGCCGGCCCAGTCAACACCCTGGCGGCGCGTGGCATCAGTGGTTTCATGTCGATGCTGAAACATTACCAGGAACGGGCGCCCTTGAAGCGGAGCTGCGATACGGCGGAGTTGGGCGCGACTGGAGTTTTTCTGGCGAGCGACGGCGCAGCTGCCATTACTGGACAAGTCATCTACGTCGATGGCGGCTACCAAATCATGGGAATGTAGGTTTTTTCCTCATGCTCAAGGTTTCTTTTCTTTCGAGCATGAAGAGGAGCATGAGCATGAGCATGAGCATGAGCGGGAGGATGAAATGATTGCGCGCATCTGGCACGGCTGGACGAAGCCGCAGGACGCAAAGGCGTATGAAGAGATGCTGCGCAACGAAATTTTTCCGGGGATCGCGCGGCGAAACATCGAAGGTTATCAGGGCGCGGAATTATTTATTCGCGACGATGGCGACGAAGTTGAATTCGTCACTTTGTTGCGATTCGAGTCGATGAAAGCGGTGAAGGAGTTCGCTGGCGAAGATCAGAGCAAACCGGTCATTTATCCCAAAGCAGAGGCGCTTCTCAGGCGGATGGACCAACGTTCGCAGCATTATCGGATCGTCATTTCTGGCGAGAAATTGTAGGGCAGGCGCTCCCGCCTGCCGGCTTGATTTGGCAAGCGGGAGCACTTGCCCTACCGCGTTGCTGCGGCAAAGCTAGGCAGAAGATGGAAATTGCATCCGAACTCCGGCGGTTGCTGGGCGGTGATATTGTTGCGGACGACGGGCAAACATTGGCCGACCACAGCGGCGACAAATGGTTCGCTCACGAAACACCGGAAGTCGTCGTCTTTGCTCGATCGACCGATGGCGTTAGCAAACTGCTACGGTTTGCTAACGAGAATAAGATTCCCGTAACCGCTCGCGGGGCAGGCTACGGCTACGTCGGCAGTTGCGTTCCGATCCGCCGTGGAATCGCCCTGTCTCTGGTGCGGATGAATCAGATCAAAGAAATTAATTTTGCCGATGCGATTGCGGTCGTCGAGCCTGGGGTGATCACGGGTGAGTTGAAACGCGCAGTCCGCTCAAAAAAGCTCTTTTATCCACCTGATCCCGCAAGCTTCGAACATTGCACCATTGGTGGAAACGTTGCCACTAATGCGGGAGGCCCACGTTGCCTCAAATACGGCGTTACCCGCAATTATATTACCGGTCTCGAGGTCGTTCTGGCGAACGGTGATCTGCTCCGCACTGGCGGGCGCGTTCACAAAAACAAAACCGGCTTCGATTTAATCGGGTTATTTGTCGGATCAGAAGGAATGCTCGGCGTTGCGACCGAAATTACGGTCAAGCTTCTTCCGCTACCTCCGGCACGCGCTACTTTATCCGCGTCGTTCGATACGATGTCCGAGGCAGCTGCGATAGTGCAGCAAATTTTTGCAGTTGGATTTTTGCCATCTTCGCTCGAAATCGCAGACAAATTTACACTCGAAGCAGCGCGACAAGACTCGGGGGCCGCACACGTTCCATCTGGCAATGCTCACCTGCTCCTTGATCTCGACGGACAGGAAGAAACCGTCGGTGTGGAAATGCTGAAGGTGCGCGATTTGATTAAGAGCCGAAAACCGACCGCGCTCGACGTTGCCAGGAACGAAAGTGACTGCGAAAGGCTTTGGGCACTTCGTCGCGAGTTCAGTAATTCACTGCGCGCGACCGGGCTGACGAAGTTGAACGAGGACATCGTTGTTCCGCGCAGTCGTCTGGTGGATTTAATCGCGTTTGCGGAGGGACTTTCCAAGCGCTCCGCTTTTCCAATCGCGTGTTTCGGTCACGCTGGAGACGGCAATATTCATGTCAATATCATGGCGGATCGTTACAATCGCGAAGCCGCCGTGCGCGAAAAAGTGCGAGGAGCGCTCGATGAACTATTCGCGCAAGTACTGAAGTGGGGCGGAGTCATTACCGGCGAACATGGGATCGGGTTGGCCAAGAAACACTGGTGGCCGGAAGCCAGCAGTGCCGTTGCGCGCGGCCTTCATCAGACGCTCAAGCACGCTCTCGATCCAAACAATATTCTGAATCCAGGAAAATTTCTCGATTGAGCTTGTAGCCGCGGTCGTCGGCCGCGCGCCTCTCTTTTAGGGCAAAGCGTTTTTCGCTAGCCGCGGCCAGCGACCGCGGCTACAATTGCAGCTCCGCGAAAATGGCATTGTGATCACTCGATCGCCTCGAGGTTTCGATCACGCGCGCGGAATTTATTTTGGCGTTCCGCACAAAGATGTGATCGAAACAAGCTGCCGGGAAAAGTTTGTCAGCCGGCAAACTGATGCGCTGGGCGAAAGGGATATTTTCCCAGCACCAGGAGAATCCGTTGTCGCGCAAAAGGCCCGTGGTGGTTTCGCCGGCGAAACGTGGATCATCCGGCGCGGTATTGAAATCACCGCCGACAATGCAGCTTACGTTTCCGAGTTTTCCGTAAGCATCGTTCATCGCCTTTATGTGCGCGGTGAGTTGTTGCATTGATTCTTCCCGAATGGCGATGTCCTCGGAGATTTCGCCACGATTACTCTTCAAATGGATCGCGTAAACCAGTAGCATATGGCGCGGTGCGACTTCGTAGGCGGCAAAGGCAAATCCACGCGGCGGGACGAGTGCTTCATTTGGTTTCCACATTTCGACCCAGGCGGTGAGCGGCGGGAGACGGCTCGCAATTGCGACCTGCTGTCCGACATCCTGACCTTCCCGCGGCGGAAAATCGGAAACAACGTCAACTTTGAAGCCGGGAAGCGGCGAGATCGCAATGGTTGCGTTGTCAAAGTCACGGATTTCCTCCATTCCGATCACATCTGTATTGATCCGGCGTATGTCTCGATGGACCGACGCGATTTGCGCCCGTTCCGACGCGACAGAGGCATTGGGGTGTCGGCCGGGAAACCACTGAATATTCCAAAACGCCACGCGCACGGTTTGCGGGGAAGCGACGGATGGACTGGTGGTTTGCGCACCGGAATTTCCACTGATTGCAAGAAGAGCGACGAAGACGATCCATCTCAATTTCGTCATGAGCCCGACGATAGCGCAGATTGATGATGCCGCGCGAATTTACTCTCACCCAGATTGACTTCGGCAGCCCCATCGCAAAGATCCATCGTGCTGGGATTGAATGAGAAGATCGAGCGTTTGCTCCTAAAAATTTTTCTTACCGTTGTCGGATTAGTTTTGCTTCTCGGTGCTGGTGGCTATTTCAGCCTGAACGCATTTCGCGCTTGGCAAGTGCGACGGTCGCTAGCGGAGGCAAATGCTCTGGTAAACGAAGGCGATTATAAACACGCCAGCCTCGATGCCCAACGTGTGTTGGAGCTAAGTCCGGCAAATGCGGATGCCATGCGAGTAATCGCGCGGTCGGCCGAGAGCGCGGGTTTGCGTAGGGCGATTGAGTTTTGGCGACGAGTAACGGAATGGAGCAAGAACGCTGAGGGTGATGTCACAGCCTGGGCGCGCTGTGCTATTCGATTCGGTGATGCCGACAGCGCGAGCAGAGCACTTGATACCATGTCTGCGCCAGGCAAAAGAACGGCGGATTATCACGCCCTGCGAAGTGATGCCGCGCTCATCAGGCACAACTTGCCCGAGTACGAAAAAGAGTTGCTCGAAGCCAAACGAATCGATCCGCAAAACAAGAAATATGAATTGGCCTTGGCGACACTTCATGTCGCGGCTAACGACGTTGCGACCCACGAAGTCGGCGTGCACGAACTGCTCGATCTTTGCGGCGATGAATCTTTTCGGCGCGATGCCCTGCACCGATTGGCCGATGATGCGTTGCGTCGAAATCAAATAACGCGCGCGCTGGATTATGCCCGGCAACTAGATCGTTTGCCCAACCGGGATTTCTCCGATCGTTTACTTTTGCTTTCGATACTGAAGGCAGCCGGCGATGGCGAAACCCAATCGTTGCTCGAGCAATTAAAAAAAGATGCAAGCGACGATCCAATCAAGGTCGGTGCATTGGTCGGATGGATGAACTGGCAGAAAATGTCAGTCGAAGCCGTGGGGTGGATCAAAACGTTGCCACCAACCATGTTGGTAAAACGAGGCGTTCCAGTCAATGTCACGGACGCGTTCATTGCTACCAGCGACTGGGAGGAGCTGGCGAAATTTTGCGCAGGAACAAAATGGGAAACTTCGGATTACATGCGAAACGCATTGGCGGCGCGGGCGCTGCGCGAGTTAGGCCAGGCGCAGGAATCAAGTCAGCAATGGAACGAAGCGGTCTTCAAGGTGAGTGCCCGTCCCGAACAAATCTTTGGATTGGCGGAGTTGGCTCGCAAATGGGGGTGGCAAAATGAAGCGCTCGGTTTGTGGTGGCTGGCCGCGAAAGATCCGACCAATGCCGAGAAAACTTTGCGAATGCTTTACGATTTCTATGCCGCGCGACGTGACACGCGGGAGCTTTATCGCGTGCTAGCTCATCTCGAGAAAGTGCGACCCACCGATCGTGCGGTGCGCAACAATCTTGCGCAAATCTCGCTGCTCTTAAATTTGAACGCGGAAGGCGCTCACCGCCTGGCGCGAGAGGTTTATGAACAGGAGCCGAAGAACGCTGACTACGCGGCCACGTATGCTTTTTCACTTTATCTCGAGGGTAACGTAAAAAAGGCGTTGCAAATATTCGCAGGTTTTTCGGAGGCGGAGTTGAAACGGCCACAAATTGCCGCTTACTACGGGGTCATGCTGGCGAGCAGTGATGATTTCTCGCGCGCGGCGAAATTTCTTGATTTGGGCGAAAAAGCTAATTTGTTGCCGGAGGAAAAAAAGCTCGTCGAAAAGGCACAGTTAACGGTTGCACAACATTAGCTTTTTCGTTCGAAACCACGCGCGTTCCGCGCGGACAGACCGATTCTTATGAGAAAGAAAGCTTCTTTCACCACCACTCCCAAAAAACGGATGAAGCCGGGAACCCTCACTCACACGCTCGCGGTGATAATTTCCTCGATCACCTCTTTTTTCACTCACTCCGCCCCCGCGAAAATTTTGCCGGCCAAGGAGAAGATGAGCAAGAAATCGGATCGCGCGTCGGAGGATTCGTTTTCCCTGCTGCAAACAACCACCGCCTTTGTTCCGGCGCGAGAGGATCCGCCCCGACACGCGGAACGTTATCCGTGGAAAAAGGAAATTGTGACGACCGTTTTCTGGATCGGCGAGCAACCGAGCGCGAACAATCCTGTCCCAAATCGCTCAAGTTCGTGGGACAAAAATTGGACCCACAGCTACGGCGGATTCGATAATCCTGATCGCGCTCACCGCACTAGTTATATTCCGGTGAACTTTACCCCGCGGCAAAATCCGTTTTATTGTGCGCTGCCCTACAACGACAAGGCTTCGAGCGGTCATCGGCCAGAAGCACCCCAGGTTGTTCCATGGTTCAAGGACGCTTATCAAGGTCCGGCGGTTAGCACGTGCAAGGGCCGTTGGGTGGCGATTCGCAAAGGCAATCGCGTCGCTTACGCGCAATGGGAAGATGCTGGGCCGTTTCGTACCGATCATTGGCAATACGTTTTCGGGAACGAGCGGCCCAAGCCAAATCTGAACAAGGGCGCCGGTCTCGATGTATCGCCAGCGGTGCGTGATTTTCTTGAGCTTGGTGATACTGACGTGACCGACTGGCGTTTTGTAGAGTTCGAGGAAGTCCCTCATGGACCATGGGCGCAATACGGCGACAACAACACCTTTGTTATCAATCAACGGCAGGGCGGTTCCCAGACGGTTCGAAGCCGTGCGAACGCTGATTTAATTCGCTAGTTGAATCTGCAATAGCTATCTGTAAGTGGCGGTTCCGCAGAGCGTCGCCCTACCAGAGTTTACCTTTGGGATTGTGCGCCAATAACTTACGCAATGCGTCCTTGTCGGCCCACCGTATGCATAATCATTTGGCAGGGCGAGACTCTGTTGACCCGCTTCTGAATAGCCCAGTTGGACTCAGACCGGCTAGTGAGGCGATTCTGTGACGGGCGAAGGTTGAGGACGTTGTTCGCGCATCCCGTTCGTGCGTGAGAAGAAGAAGAAAAATCCAATCAGCCCTGCGAGAATAATGATGAACAGGAAACCGAAACTTAGAACGCGAAGCGTGCGATATTTTTCGCGGTCACGCTGCCAGTGCAGCCGCTTTTGCGCCAGCTCCAGCTCGAGTGCGCGCGCCAAAGCCTCGGCGCTTGTGTTCTTCTCCTCAAGCATGTCGGGAAAATAACAATTCCGTTTCGAAAAACGAAATGCAATCTCATCGCCGCCAACTCATCGCGCACGTTTTGCCGATGGTTCTCTTCCTGGCTTTGCTCGCGCTTTGCCAATTAGTCACTGCGCACGCCCACGCCTTTGTTCTTCGTCATGCCGAGTTTTGGGTTTATCCGGCACAAACAATTCTCTGCGGCGCGCTGCTGCTTTATTTTCGAGAATGCTATGCATTTCGCGGACTGAAAAATGTTGGCTTCACCATCCTGATTGCGTTCGCCGTTTTTATTCTTTGGATTGCGCCGCAGCAATTTCTTAACCTCGCGCCGCGCACAACTGGATTCGATCCGGAAATTCTTAGGAACAATCCCGCACTTTACTGGTCCACGATTTCGTTTCGTTTTCTCCGCCTCGTCGTTGTCGTTCCGGTGATGGAAGAAATTTTCTGGCGCGGCTTCCTGCTTCGCTTTGTTATCGACGAACGTTTCGAGCGAGTTCCGTTTGGCGAATTCACCTCGGCCTCATTCGCCCTCGTCGCACTTGCGTTCACCTTTAGTCACTCGCGCGCGGATTGGTTAGCCGCGTTCGTTGCCGGCGCGCTCTACAATGCGGTCGCTTATCGCACCCGGAGTCTGGCTTCGTGTGTTCTCGCCCACGCCGTAACCAATTTGCTCCTCGGCTTCTGGATAATGCAGACCCATCAATGGGGACTTTGGTAAGAAAAGGAGAGTTTCAGCGCCGATCCGCAAAGTTGGGTCGAGCCGGCCGGTCGATGGTAAGAGCCAGCGGCCGAGGCGGATCGGTCTTCGGCATCGCCCCGGTCCATCTTTAAGCATGGCATTTCACGTGCTCTTAAAGAGGGGATGCAGGCGACCTTTATCCAGAAAGTAATTATCTGTGCAGTTGCGGGTTTCGCCGCCGCTTGCCTGATTCAATGGGGTAAGGTTTTCGTGGAAGGTGCCGACAAGGCCCTGAATGGCGGTTACCAACATCGCGCCGTCATGGGCAGCGAAAAGAAGTAGGCGAAATTCTTGCCGCCCTTTGCACCGCGCATAACGTTGTTGCGTGGATGAAGATCGGTTTCGCCCAAATTAATCCAACGGTCGGCGACCTGCGCGGCAATTTTGAGAAGATCGCCGGGGCTTACGATCAACTGGCGCGCGCCGGCGCGGACATCGTGATCGCCCCTGAGCTGGCTGTGACCGGTTATCCGCCGCAAGATCTCGTTTTCAAGTCGCGTTTCGTTCCGGAAAACCTGGCCGTACTCGACGAGCTACATAAACGGCTGAGCAAACCGGCATTGCTGGTTGGTTTCGTCGATCGCAACGACGGCCGCGGCAAACCATTTCACAATGCTGCTGCATTGCTTCAAGCAGGAGAGCCGTTGCAGAAAACTCACAAGTCGCTCCTCCCCACCTACGACGTGTTCGATGAAGATCGCTACTTTGAGCCCGCCCGCCAAATCGCGCCGCTGAATTTTCGCGGCCATCGCATCGGCGTCACCATCTGCGAAGATATTTGGACGGAACGTTATTTACCGCGCCCGTTTTACGATGTCGATCCCGTGCGCGCTCTCATCACTCACGAAGCGGAGATGATTTTGAATGTGAGTGCATCGCCGTTCAGCCTTCGAAAACCAGCGGTACGGCGGGAAATGATTTGCGGATTGGCTGGGACGTATCAGCGCCCAATTTTTTATTGCAACGCCGTCGGCGGCAACGACCAACTCGTGTTCGATGGCAATTCCATCGCGGTGAATGCGAGCGGTCAACTACTCGCGCAGCTCGCAGCTTTCGAAGAGGCTAGTGTGATCGTCGATTCCGAGAGTGCGCCCAGGTCGAAGATCGCCTCGGCTGATGTTGTCCAGGAACTTTATGCGGCCCTGCGTCTGGGTTTGCGCGATTATCTAGCCAAGTGCGGTTTCAAAAGTGCCGTGCTCGGATTAAGTGGTGGAATTGATTCCGCCGTGGTCGCGGCGATTGCGGTGGACGCGATCGGCCCTGATAACGTCACCGGCGTTTCCATGCCCAGTCAATTTTCTTCGCGCGGCAGCGTTCTCGATGCGTTGGCCCTGGCGAAGAATCTCCGGATTCAATGTCTGCAAATTCCGATCGCCGACGCCTTCGCTGTCTTCAAAGCGCAATTCAAAGAAGTTTTTGTTGGTCGAACCGAGGACGCGACGGAAGAAAACATGCAGGCGCGGTTGCGCGGCATGACCTTGATGGCACTCTCAAACAAATTCGGTCACCTTGTTCTCTCAACCGGAAACAAAAGCGAACTGGCGGTCGGTTATTGCACAATTTACGGCGACATGGCGGGCGGCCTGGCCGTCATCAGCGATGTGCCCAAGACGATGATTTATGAGCTGGCTCGTTTCATTAACTCGGAGGCGTCGCGGGCGGGCAAACGCGAGATTATTCCGGCGTCCACCATTGAAAAACCGCCGAGCGCGGAATTACGTGCAAACCAGAAAGACCAGGACACCCTCCCGCCATATGATGTGCTGGATGCGATTCTGCGACTCTATGTCGAAGATAATTTGAGCGCGGCAGAAATCGTTGCGCAGGGATTCGACGAAAAAACCGTGCGCTGGGTGCAGCGTCGCGTCGATCTCAATGAATACAAACGCGCCCAAGCGGCCCCCGGCCTGAAAGTAACGAGCCGTGCCTTCGGTGTCGGTCGACGCATGCCGATTGCGCAAGGGTATGTCGGGTAGCGCGCAAATTTATCCAACCATCAGGATTTGGCTTTGCATGAAGCATGTCCTGCATCAAAATTTCACTGGCGCTGGACGTCTTTTGGCTGTGAATTCTCCCATGAACAAACGCGGACTTCTTCCCGTCGTCGTTTTTCTTGGCCTTTGTTTCTCGCTGGTGGTCCAGCAAGCGTCCGGTTTGCCTCCCGGGCATGGCGGCACTTTCACACTCGCTCAGTTACGGAGCATGGCTGCGGCGAACAATGGTTCGGTCCTTCTTCAACCGAGCCTTTTCAACAGCTTGGACAATCCTGTGTTCGGGTTTCCGTTTTCAAATCGAGACGTTTTTTCGTTGTCGACCACATTTAATTTGATGGGATCAACACCGCGGAGTTTCCTCCCTCTTTCAACCGCGATGGAATCACCGAGAGCGAGCCTTCCGCCAACATCGGCCAAGGATTCGTCCGATCGCCTGTTCGATCTGCGGCCGAACTTCGATTATGTCACCGGTGAAGTGGGCTTCTTGTACGGCAGGTCGAGCGGGAAATTCGGCGGCGAGTACAAGG
>QHRJ01000155.1 GCA_003220075.1 Verrucomicrobiota bacterium | reverse complement strand
GGCTGACATTTTTGGTACTGGTTACTACTGGGGTTGGTTTTTACGTCGGGACGCGTGGTCCCGTCGATCTTTTTCGTTTATTTAACGTCCTGGTGGGCGCGGCCCTGGCCGCCGCCGGCGCGTCCGCGTTAAATCAATGGTGGGAGCGCGATCTCGATGCCTTAATGTCGCGGACGCGGATGCGGCCGGTGCCGGCCGGCAGAATGCGAGCAGGTAGCGCTTTGATCTTGGGGTGTTTTATGGCGCTTATCGGGATTGTTTATCTCGCCTTAACCACAAATTTTCTCGCGACCATTCTCACCGCGCTCACCGTCGTCATTTACATTTTTGCTTACACCCCGCTGAAACGCGTTACCAACACCAACACTTTGGTCGGCGCGATTCCAGGCGCGCTTCCGCCTTTGATCGGGTGGGCGGCGGCCCGCGACTCACTCAATTTCGGGGCCTGGACTTTGTTCGCGATAGTTTTCGTCTGGCAAATCCCGCACTTCTTCGCCATCGCCTGGCTTTGTCGTCGCGATTACGAGCGGGCCGGATTCCGTATGCTGTCCAGTGACGATGAAACGGGGGTTCGCAGCGCCAGTCAGGCCGTCCTTTTTTGCATCCTCCTGTTATTGATCGCGGGAACCCCGGCGTTTATCGGCATGACAAATTCGATTTATCTGCTGGGCGAAATAATTCTGGGCGGCCTTTTCACCGCGGCGGCGATGCGTTTTCATCGCGCTGGCAACCCCGCTAATGCGCGACTCCTCTTTTTCTCGTCGATAATTTATCTGCCCCTTTTGTTTGCCGTATTAATGTTAACTAAATTGTGACAGCCACGGTTGTTTCATCGCGTCCCTCGACCCAGCGTAAATCGCGCATCGCGATTCTTGCCCTCGTTCTTTTTCCGCTCGTGATCGGTGCCTCGATGTTATGGCTGCGTCAGTTCGAAGCGCAACGTTTGGCAAGTCGTCAAATCCAGGGCTATGGCCTGGTGCCGCCATTTCAGTTAGTCAATCAGGATGGGCAACCCTTCGGCAGTTCCAATCTCGGCGGCAAAATCTGGATCGCAGATTTCATTTACTCCACCTGTCCCGGTCCGTGCCCGATGATCAGCAGTCGAATGAGTGAGATGCAAAAACCGCTCGAGAAAACCGATGTGCATTTCGTTTCCTTCACGGTGGATCCTGATAAAGATACGCCCGCGCAGTTGCGCGAGTACGCCAGCCGTTTGCAGGCCCAGCCCGGCCGTTGGGACTTCCTCACCGGCCCAAAATCCGAAATTTACAATTTGTCGCAGTATGGATTCAAACTCGCGGCAGCTGATCGCAGCAGTAGCAACACCGAGCCTCTGCACAGCACGCGCATGATTTTGGTCGATCGGCGCGGGCAGATTCGTGGCTACTATGACGCAACCACCGCCGATGCGATTACGAAGCTACTAGCCGATACAAATCATCTGCTAAAGGAACAGCCGCAGTAACCGCTAGATAACGGTAAGAAATTGGACAAATGCCGATTCTTAGACCACTCGAGGTACTGGAACGAGCGCGCTGCGGGTTAATCCCAATTCCCAAAACCCAAGCTGCAAACAACTCCTAAGCTCCAATGAGCAAACCTAGCGGCAAGGGGTGGCCCAATAGGTATTGATATGGAAGGGCCGGTCTTGCTTGCGGCTCCGCAGAACGTCGCCCTACCGGTGAAACTTTCGCGCGCACGCATTGGTAGGGCGAGACTCCGTCGAGCCGCTGAGACTTCGCCGCTAAAGCTCTTCGTATCGAAGGTAATCCACGGTTAATCGATTCCGCTCTTTGGAGCTTTATGCTTCCTTGGGATTTGGATCTTGAAGTTTGGGATTTCCAGAAGGTCCAAGCACAGACATCGATTTACGATCGCGATCTGCTCGTCCTGAGCGACTTCGTTAAACTCGTGCGTATCCCTCATCTGCTACCCGCTGTAAATACTCGCGATATTCGCCTTTGGGTAATCGGTCGATCAATGCGGTCAGCTTCTGGGCGTCGATGAATCCCATCCGTAGCGCAATTTCCTCGAGACACGCGATCTTCATTCCCTGACGATGCTCGATCGTCGCGATGTAATTGCTCGCTTCCAGCAGGCTCGTCGGCGTCCCGGTATCGAGCCAGGCGATGCCGCGCCCGAGTTGTTTCACGCGCAGTTCGCCCCGCTTGAGGTATTGCAAATTCAAATCCGTGATTTCGATTTCGCCGCGTCCCGAAGGTTTCAGCTCTCGACAAAATTCCACTACTCGATCGTCGAAAATGTAAAGTCCAGGCACAGCGAATTGGCTCCGCGGATGCTTCGGTTTTTCTTCGAGGCTGATTGCCTTGCCGGCGCCATCGAATTCCACGACACCGTAACGCTGCGGATCGCGCACTTGATAACCGAAAATGCAAGCGCCGCGCTCGAGCGCCAGCGCCTCACGGTAGAAATCAAGTTTCCCGTAAAAGATGTTATCGCCCAAAATCAGCGATGCCCCAGCGTCGCCCACAAATTTTGCGCCGATTAAAAACGCTTGCGCGATTCCTTCCGGTTTTGGTTGTTCCGCGTATTCCAGTTCGATACCAAAGCGCGAGCCGTCGCCCAAAAATTCGCGCAGCATCGGCAGATCTTTTGGCGTGGAAATGATTAAGATTTCCCGCAGCCCGCCGAGCATGAGCGTCGCGAGCGGATAACAAATCATCGGTTTGTCGTAAACCGGGAGCAGTTGTTTGCAGACAATAGTGGTCAGCGGAAACAAGCGCGTTCCGGCCCCGCCGGCGAGCAAGATGGCTTTTTTTGTCATCGGCTCATTCCTGACAGAATTCAGCGCGCGGTCAAACCGAAGACGCAGCATTCACGTGCCGCCGCCACGAACCCCGGTGAGCGCCAAAGGTGCGATTTCATCATAGCCTGGGGCAACGCTCCAGGGAATCGTAGAAGCCAATTTCAGCGCTGAAAGCGCGATTATTTCGGTGGTTTGGCGGTGCCCTGAATCGCGCCTTCAGCGCTGGCCGATGATTCGATTTAAAGTCCTGGGGCGATGCCCCAGGCTGCTATGGTCCGCGCCTTTGGCGCTAAAAGACGAAGCCGACTCGCCCGCTGGGGGCGGCGCTTTGCACGCTAGAGCGGCTACAGCGAAGCAAAGCGCGCCAGCAACGGTTCGATTGTTTTCTCGATTGTAAATTTTTGCTCGATGCGTAAACGGCCAGCACGGCCGAAATCGGCGCGCAAATTTTCATCGCGCGCGAACTGCTCCATCGCATCGGCTAATGCTCGCGCGTCGCGCGGCGGGACGAGCAAACCAGTTTCCCGATTCGCAACCAGCTCTGGAATTCCAGCGACGGTGGTGGAGACGACCGGTTTTCCAGTCGCCATCGCTTCCGCGATGACTGTCGGAAAAATGTCGCTCGCGCCCCGTTCGTCCTGAGCAGAGGCGAGCACAAGAACGTCGCTATCACGCAACGCCGCCAGCACGTAATTTTGCGATTGCTCGCCGGCAAAATGAATTCGTTCACGCAAATTCTGCCGACTGACGCGTTGTTCCAGCTCCTCGCCCAAAGCACCCTCGCCGATTATTTCACAATTGAAATTTAATCCGCGTTTTTGTAACTCTGCGCAGGCATCGATCAGAATATCGAAACCCTTGAAGGGGACCAGACGTCCGACGCTAAGGAATCGAATTTCGGAGGACCGTCCCGGGACTTCCAGAAGCACGTCCCTCCGCGGAAAACGGCTGAGATCGATCCCGTTGTAAATGCGGAAAATCTTTTCACGTGATTCGGGGCAACGCCCCGCCAGCAGATCGCGGCTGTAATCGGTTTCAGCACCGACAAACTCCGCGCTGGCGCAAAGTTCGCGCAACAATTCGTCATTGCCGAGATCGCTCATAAAATCCTGACCATGTGCAGTCATGCTGAAAGGAATTCCGCTGATTGCTTTCACGAACATGGCAGTGTGCGCGGCGCGATTGGCAAAATGGACGTGAAAATGGGGAACCCGTTCGTGCTCAAAAAGCTCGACAAAAAAAAGCGCGTTCCGCGCACGCAACGCCGCTTTGTATTCGGTCCCGTATTTTTTTTCGTGTTGCGCGACCAGCGCCGTTGGCCAGCGTCCTTTGCGTTTCGCTTTTCGCGCCAGCGCATCGAGCTCGCGTGACGCTGGTGCGTAACGAATTGGCGCGCGCAGTCTTGTCAGATACTCGTGGCGCAGTGCCGTCTTGGGCGGATAAAGCGAGCCGAGCACAATTTCATGTTCGCGTCGCTCCAGTTCGAGCATTTCCGCGTCGCAAAACGTTTGCGAGAGAACGGGGTAACGCGAATAGAGATAACCGAGTCGCATTTAAAGAGCGGAAACCGGAAAGCGGAAGTCGGAAAGAAAAAAATGCGAGAACTCGACGGAAATTACCGCTTGGACCAGCTTGCTGTGTTGGCACGCGTGTCGCGTGCAATTTTGTTCAGGGTCGCGCAACCAACACAGGTGCGTGTACAGGGGAGATGTACGGCCGTCACTCCGCAAGCTTTTCGCAATGAACACGCCTCCGCAAAAGGTTTGCTGCGTAGGTTCCCATCTTTAGGGCCAGAATGTGATCAATGACCGACCGCGGAGATTCAATCTCTTCTACATTCGGGAGCCACTTTTCTATATTACATGTTGCACGCGCAATCGTAGACCAATTCGTGAACTAAACGCCGCTCACGACGCATTTTCGCGATACAGCGAACGTGCCTGTGAACACAAAATTGCAGTCGGACGGTACGTATTTATGCCGGATCACTTTCATTTGTTCGTTAAGGGCGATCCTAATTTCACACTCTCACGTTGGATGGGCGGACTAAAACGAGCGATAGCAGTCGCGCTTGGTTGCAGTTCCAGTGAGCTTTGGCAGCCTGGCTTTTTCGATCACGTTCTTCGCTCGGATGAGAGTTATGCCGAAAAATGGAATTATGTGAAAAAAAATCCGGTCCGAGCTGGACTCGTGCAGATCGCTAGCGAGTGGCCGTATCAGGGCGAAATCGTGATTATCGATCGCCTGTGATCGGATCCATTTTTCCGTGATGGCGCGCGCGTCGCGTGGAATTCTCTCCCGCTTGTTTACAGCCGACACGGCTGCCTCTACAGGGAAGAACGACAATCGCAACCGGTGGCTGCGAAACGTTTCGCAAGCAGGTAGCGACTACAAATCAAGAGAAGCGCACGTCCTTGCCCGGATCCATCTCAAAGTCGAGCACGAGTGAGTCGGATATGTTCGGTTTAATGATCTCGGCGTCGAATTTTACAAAAATCGAGTCCTCGCGAAAAATCGCGTATTTGTCCATCGATTCGAAATCAAGCGCGATGAAAAAGGGCCAGGGCATGTGCGAATCGATGCGCTTGCCGCATTTAATGCTCAGCACCTCCGGGATTTTGAGCAATTGCATCCGTGCATTCATCATCATCTCCTCCACCCGGGCAGGAGTGACTTCGGCTTTGAGTTTATAAAGGACAATGTGATGAACCATGGAAGCTAAAGGTATTAGGCGGTCTGACCGAGACGTGCAAGAGCGAATCGGACGCGATTTTCGGCCCCCAAAAAATCGAGGGCATCGCCAGGGTCAGCGCCCGGCCGCCGTCAAGTCTTCCAATCGAGGACGCCTTTTCGCAGCGCGTAAATGTATCCGATCATGAGGATAGACACGAAACTGAGCATGCTCCAGAAAATGACCGGGTGCCCATGGACCATGTCGCGATAAACCACCGCCCACGGGTACATGAACACAATCTCGAGATCGAAAAGAATGAAGAGCATGGCGATCAGATAAAACCTAACGCTGAATCGCGGTTGCGCTTCACCGATGGGTACCATCCCGCATTCGTAGGGCGAATCTTTCATCCGGCTGCGACGGCCCGCCTTACCCAAAAGCACGCTCACGATCAAGGCCGAGGCGGCGAAACCGACCGCGACAATGATCTGCAACAGGACTGGAAGATAATCTCGCAGCATGCTGCCTTCGCTGCTGCCCGAGAGTTATCTTACCGCTGTTACGGGAATATGGCCGTTTTGCGGCGCAATCGCGCTGGCTAGAGCGGAAGGCAAACCTTTGTATTTTTTGCCGTTCTTTTTGACAGCGCCACGCGCAACCAGATTCTGCAACTTTTCGTAAGCACGCAGACGCAGCATTTCCTCGCCACCGCTTGCGGCGTTGCGGGCGCGGAGATTTTCGTGCACGATGTCGAAGAGTTGCTTAAACTCGAACGATGCCCGGCGCGAAAGCACTGCGACGAGTTCCTCGGTCACCAAATCAGGAACCCGGCGTGAAAATGCGTTTTTCTTAAGTATAGCCATAGAACCGGCAATCTAACATAAATTGGCCAAAACGCAGCACATTTCTGATCGTTACGAGCGGAAAATCGCCTCGTATAACTTATAATTTCTACAACGCACCGCAGATATCCTGTGAGCTTAGGGAGTTGGCAACGGCTGTACCGCGCTCGGCGAAGGCGTAGACGACGCCGGTGGGGTAAACGGGGACGGGCTCTTCTGCTGATGCTGCTGAAAGATCATCGCCCCGACGTAGGCGGCTCCCGCCGCAATCCCTGCCTGGCCCATGGTAATAGTGCCGGCTGATTCCGAGCGATAGCCGCCGTCAATATACGATTGTGATGCCACTACCGGACTCAGGTGTTTCGCAATAACCTCTGTCGGAGGCAACTTGTTTGGATCAAACCGCTCCGAAAGGCTCGGCACAAACGCCGCGCTCATCTGCAGAATCGGCCGCAATGTCGCGTCCAATCGCGAGTAGAGGGCTGCCAGGTCAATGTAAGCGAACATTTGTTGGGGCTCCGGAACAAGCTTGCTGACGGCGCGAAAATTCTCGCTCCCGCTAAGACCGTTGCCGGGCGGGGCTTGTGTGACGACACGATCGACGCTTGCCGCATCCAGCCCTACTACGAGAAGTCGATCTGAAACGGCAAGGGTGGGGGTTACTGCCACCAGAACTCCGGAGGTCGGCGCGCTGTAATATTCGGCATTGTTTCGCGACGATTTTTGCCATCCGCTCGACGACGCTATGGCGCCGGCAATCTTCCTGGCGCGCGCACTGTCGCGTACCGCCACGGTAAGGACGGCATTCGGCAGTTTCGCGTTCGCCGGCCACGACGCCATTACCGAAATTTCGTCGCCGAAGGCTGCTTTCCAATCTTCCTTCGTCACGCCGGCCGAAGAAAACGCGTTACTGATCAGTTGCAGCGGCGCTGCCATCGATCCAGCGACGGCGGGTTCTAGTGCCCATTCAAATTGCTGCTGCATGTTCACGAGGAACGCGCAATAAAGCAGCGTGTCGGCGGATGCCAGCGTGAGGGTCGTGCGCTCGAGTTTGGTTTCGGTCAATCGCGGCATGACCGCGAAACCGATATCGCGGATTTTGCCGCCGTCGAAAACCATGGCGTGCGAGAAACTCTGAATGCGCTCGAGCATGGTCTGCTGATCCGAGGGCAAGGCGCGACCGCTTTGCGCGCGCAACGTCGCCAGTTTCTGCGCGAGCTGTTTCGGTTGCAGATAAAACATCCAGGCGTAATCCGCCGGCATCTGTTTCATCGCGGCGCGGAAATTCGCATCGGAATCGAGGGCCGGCGTTTTCGTTCGGCCGTCTACTCGATCAAGCAGTGCCTTCAAATCTTCCACTGTTGCCGCCGCGAGAAACTGATGTCCAGCAATGGTGGAGGCGAAGGTGAATTGTCCGCCGCTGAGGATGTCGATACGGTGTTTCTCGTAATCGGCCGAGCTGCGTTGCGCGCCGGGCGCCTTGGCCAGCAACCGCGATTTCCAGCGTTCGATCACACTTTCCGCCTCTTTTTCCTGGCAGCGAAATTCGAAGCCGCCGATCAAATGGAGAGAGTCGAAATTGTTCGTTGCGAGAAAGGCATTCCGCATTCGAAGCGCAGCCGAATCGCGCCAGGCCTCTTTCACGGGGCCTTTTTCCGGCAACCGCGATTTCGGTTTCTGCAAAAAGTCCTGCATCGCCGGCTCGCGGTACAGTTGATAAAGATCGGTGCGGTGCCAGGCGTCTCGATTTCTCTCCGCGTCCGGCATGTGGATGAAGAGGGCGGTATCGGCCGGGAGCAGGTTCGCAATTGTGCTCGGCACTGCCGCAGGATGTTGTCGGACAATGTAGTAGGCCGTTAGCGCGGCGATCGCGCCGAGCAGGATAACTAGCAGAAGTCGCTTCATGGGTTGCAGTGTAGGCATGGTCGCTGGCCGCGGTAAAGCGCGGTGGTGGATCGCGTGTTGCGTGCTGCCTTGAAGTTCCCGCCGTTCCTCCGGGGAGCGCGGGCAGCCTGCCGGCAAGATCCAGTGCGTTGCCGATTGATTGGGTCTTCCAAGCAGTCTCGGCAAGCTGCCGAGACTTGCAGGCTGGCAGCCCGCGCTCCCCGGACGGAACCCGCTTCACGCGCGCGGATGAAATTTCCGATGGACCGCTTTTAAGCGCTGCTGATCGACGTGGGTATAAACCTGGGTCGTGGAAATATCGGCATGGCCGAGCATTTCCTGAATGATACGCAAATCGGCGCCGTTACCGAGCAGGTGCGTGGCAAAACTGTGTCGCAAAAGATGCGGGTAAATATTTGCTTTCAAGGCGGATTTTTTGGCGTGTTTCTTCACAATCTGCCAGATGCGCACCGTCGTCATTTTGGTCCGGCGGGCGGAAAGGAAAATTTCGTTGCCCGTACAGCGGCCCACTAGTTTTGGTCGCTCGCCCGAAAGATAAGCCGCGAGCGCCTCGCACGCTTTGCGCCCCACCGGCACCAGGCGTGTTTTACTGCCCTTGCCGATCACCCGCAAAATTCGGTCTTCGGCGTTGAAATTTTCCAGCCGAGCATTCGCCAATTCGGAAATGCGCAGACCACTGGCGTAGAGCAGCTCGACCATGGCGCGATCACGCAAGCCCAGCGGGGAAGTGGTATCGATCGCCTCAAGGAGTTGTTCGACCTGAATTTCGTTCAAGGTCTCTGGCAGATATCGCTCGATCCGCGGAAGGGAAAGTGTCTCGGTTGGATCGCATCGCACCAGTTGTTTCCCCAGAAGAAAACGAAAAAAAATCTTAAGCGCGACCACAATCAACTTGATCGATGACGCGGCCAGCCCGGCTCGTTTCCGGTCGCCCAGATACTCAGTGATGTGGTCGATGGTGACCTCACGCGCACTTTCCAGGGAGTGCCGGCGAAGGCACCAGTGCGCAAATTCCGTAAGCGAACGCCGGGTGGAAAGCTGATAATTTTCCGAGAGACCGCGCTCTACTGCGAGGTAGCGAATAAAAGCATCCATCTCCTTTTCCACGTCCGAAATTCAGGTTAAAGGACTTACAAAGCAATCATTTCGTCACCGTTGACAAAATGATATGGCGTGATCGATCATTTCTATTGCCATGAGTTTGGATCTCAACACCGTTCTGAAAGACTGGCCACACGAACCGGGCATGATCAAGGTCCGGAAAGTGACGGGCCTCGATGGCCGCGAAAAATTGCAATTGCGCATCGATCTCGGCGTCCTGCAGATGGAGATGACCGGTCGCCCCGACGGCCTGCGCCCCCACGGTTGCGACTCGTTGCTTAGTTATCACCAGAATCGCGCTCAGCTGGCGGAAGCTTCCGGCGATAATTATGAGCTCAGCCCCGAGGAATGCTCGGAGCTGCAACAGGAGGGCATTCAGTATTATCACCGCTATGTCAGTCTGTTTCAGCTGAGTGACTACGCTGGTGTCATCCGCGATACCCAGCGCAATCTCGATCTCTTCAGCTTTGTCGATGAACATTCGCAGCGCGAGGAAATCGTTTGGAATTTTCAGCAATTCCGGCCCTACGTGCTGATGATGAATACGCGTGCGAAAGCTTCGCTCTTGCTCCATGAAGGAAAATTTGCTGACGCCATGCGCGAGATTGAGCAGGGCCGCGACACCATCATAGAGTTTTTCCAGCAATCGAATTTCCCCGAGCTTGCGACTAAAAGCAGCGAGGTCGCGTTTCTGGAAGAATGGCTCGAGGAAGTGAGCGCGAAACGTCCGCGCAGCAAACTAGAAATCATGGAGCGCGAGATGGAAACGGCGATCGCGAAGGAACTCTACGAACGCGCGGCAGAATTGCGCGACGCCATCAAGCAACTCAAAGCCACCGGGCAAACGGCCGAGAAACGCTGACGCGTTTCGTTATCTGTTATCCGGGACGGAAGCCGGTCTGCTCTCCGACCTCTTCTGATCTCTGATCCTGTCAGCGTTTCCGCATTTCGGCAAAATATCCGCGCAATCCGTGTGCTCCGCGGTTAAAATTCCGATCGTGGCCACGCCAAACCCGAGCCTGATCGAGCGCAAGGAAAGTTGGGCGCGCCAGATGTCTGGCAAAGAAAAATCGCCTATCCGGCCCGGAAACCCGCCCGTCCGGCTCGGACTTCGCTCTACTGAGCGTCTTCCGCCGGGCCAGCATCTCACCCCGGCTTTCCGATTCTCGATCTCGGCATTAAACCAGAAATCGCGTTGAAAGATTGGCGCCTCGAAATCGGCGGGTTGGTGGAAAATCCGAAGACATTCGCCTGGGAAGAATTCAATGCTCTCCCGCAGTTCGAAGACGTCTCCGATTTCCATTGCGTCACCACTTGGAGCAAGTTCGATTGCCGCTGGCGCGGTGTCGCCTTCTTTACTTTAGCGGAAATTGTGAAACCGAAACCGGAAGTGCGCCATGTTCTCTTTAGCAGCTACGATGGTACACCACTAATGTCCGAATTGACGACGCGCTCGATGACGACCCGCTCGTGGCCACCCAATTCGACGGCAAACCGATTGCGCGCGATCATGGTGGCCCCGCCCGCGTCATCATCCCGAAGCTTTATGCATGGAAAGGGGCCAAGTTTGTTCGCGCGATTGAATTCGTTGGCGAAGATCAGCCGGGTTTCTGGGAAGTCCGCGGCTACAGTAACACTGCCGACCCCTGGACGGAGGACAGGTTCGGTTGATGTTTGAGGTATGATTTTTGATGCTGTTTGCTGTGACTCCTAATCGTATTCGTAGTTATAGCCGCGGTCGTTGGCTGCGGCTCTGTCTGTGCTGGCATGCGTGTCGCGTGCTCTCTTCGTGCAGCCGACACGGTCCGGCACCAGAGACAGTGAATGGAAGCAGTGTCGTCTTTCTGAAACGCTGAATCTAATTCCTGATCTCTGACCTCCATGCTTGGACCCTCTCCGACTCGCAATTTGTAATTGTAGTTCCACGTCGAATCTGCCACCCTTTGTCTTAAGCGAGGTATTTTCGTGCGTCTATTCTGCGAGCTTTTTCTGGTGGCCGCGCTCATCTGGCTCGGCTGGACGAAATCGTTTCATGATCGTATTGATCAGATCCGCGGCATAGAACCAACCCCCGCAGCTCAACCAACGCAAGTTCGCCAAACCACAGCCGCGACGACCGCGACGACTGCGCCGCGCCAGCCGTTCATTCCTCATTACGCGCCCGCACGTCCTTCCTCCACCCCGAGCGGTGACTGGATGTGGGACCCGGCGCATCGCAATCCACTCGATAAGCCCGCCTACAAAACCGGCAGTACGAGTGCTCAACAAACACCCAGCCAAGGCTATTGGATCGACGGACGTGGTGTGCGCCACTATGGCAACAGTCCGCCGCCCGCGGCGTCGCCGTCGCCGTCGCAATAGTGAATAGGCATCGGTGAACAGAGGCCAGAGGTCAGAAGTCAGAAGGTGATCAGTGATCACTCACGAGAACGAGAGATGACACTGAGTCGACTTAGCGATTCAAAGCTTCCGGCGACAAAGCGAAGAGATCAGAGAGAGCCGCTAGCCATCGCTAGCAAGAGATGACTGGCGAAGCATGCTGATGACTCGAAAAAGAGACTGGGCTGATTATTGGGGTGGGCGACACCCATCAATTGCCTGTAATTCTAGTATTTCTAGCTACTATCACATTCTAGTTAAAGTACGTCCGGGGAGTTGGTTATGATATATATCGGCAAATATCACAGTATGGTTCTTACCCGTTATTTGGTAAAAGTTCTTACAACTGCCGATAATTGCTGGAATCGGCCTTCTTCATCCTGACAGTAAGCGCTAGGAGTGAACGGCTTATCCGCCTGATCAGATGCTCCTTAGACCGAAAGGTAGAAAAAATGGCGTCGGAAATGCTTACGAATCAATCAAAAACGACAAAATCGATTTTCAGCTAATGTAAAATCTAATAGCCTAAAAACAAGCTACTTGCTACGATGATGTTCACACGTGGCATTATATCTGCTGTTTTTATAGCGGCCCAAGGGAAGCTGGAGTTTGTCCACCTGCTCAGGGGGCGCAAAAATGGACAATTAATTAAATAACAAATAGAACCACAAGTCCCCATAATGAAAAAACACAAAAAACTATTCATACCATCGGGTGATGTTGCCCGAACAGCTTATGTCAACCATTTGATTGACATGGCCCCCGGCACCTCTGATACCTTCAGCGGGCAGACCTTTAACCGCACATTAGCGAATCCCGGACCGGGCTTTCCCAACTATCCCGATGCCGTATTTGCTAAGAACGGTACCAGTACAAGCATAGATCTTGGTGCCGGTTTATATTCATACCTGTTTGCCAAGTACGATGGACCAAATGCAGGTTCTGAAGTTTGGTACGTCGGCAGTTTATCTGGCGTCATTACGATTCCTGGTTTTGGACTGGCTGGGCAAAATTACGGTCTTTCCGGGTGGACGCTCTTTGGCCCAGGTGGCGGTAATGCTCCTGATGGCGGGGCTACCGCAGCTCTTCTGGGCTTGGGCCTGGTGGGCTTGGCTGGTCTCCGCGCAAAATTCGGACGGAATTAATTGCGTTAAGTTAGGTTAGTTCCCATTAAAGGCGCAGAGCAACAAAGCTCTGCGCCTTTTTTTGTGTGACTGAGGAATGAGTCGGAGATCAGAGGTCGGAGATCAGAGGTCAGAAGTCGGAGGTCAGGGCTCAGTAGTCAGCGGTCGAGCTATCCTAAATATCGTCGCGATTTTATTGGCGGTCGATGGCACGGCCGGCGAGTCGTTCAAATAGCGATACGAAGAGCAAATTTCCCACATTGCTGACCCGGTTGCCGAGAAAGTTCACGATCCAAAACCGTCTGGCAAACGCGGCGAGCTAATCACAGCGTGACCACTTCCCTCTAGCGAATCGGGAGTATCTGTTTGCGACCCGCGGTCTAATTCAGGCGGTAAACCTCAACCAACGCCACACCGGTGGTGCTATTCACGCCGCGCACAATCATCGTGTAGTTGCTTGGCGCTAATGTGGCGACGATGGCGGACTCCGCATCATAGGATGGCTGCAAGCCCGTCGCGATGATCTCGGC
>QHRJ01000154.1 GCA_003220075.1 Verrucomicrobiota bacterium | reverse complement strand
TATCGCCAATCACGCCAGTGCCGTTGTCGTGGGCAAACTGGGAACGGCAACGGTTTCGCCGGAAGAATTGCGAAAGAATTTCGAAAATGGCTGACGGAAAAACGCCGGCCGTTTTCTTCGATCGCGACGGCACCATCATGCACGATGTTAACTACTGCTCCGATTCAAAGGATGTACACGTATTCCCTTTCGTCGCCGAATCGCTGCGAAAATTAAAAGCACAGGGGTTCAAATTGATCATGGTCACGAACCAAAGCGGGATCGGGCGAGGTTATTTCACGCGCGAGCAATACAACACGGTGCACGCGGAAGTGCTTCGACAATTGGGCGAACCGTTGATTGATGCGACCTACGTTTGTCCGGACGTCCCCGGTGTTGAATCGGAATGCCGCAAACCCGCACCCGGAATGATCCTGCAAGGCGCGCGCGAGCACGCAATCGATCTCAGCCGTTCAATTATGATTGGCGATAAAGAAATTGATGTGCATTGCGGGCACAACGCTGGAATCAAAGCGATTCGCGCCCGGAGCGGTTTTGAAACGAACACCGCCGACAGTTCGGCCGACTGGATCGCACAAGATTTCGCGGAAGCGACCGAGATTGTTTTGACGAAGTTTGCGCCGGCACGATGAAGTCCCGCACGGTCATCCCGAGCGTAAGCGAGGGACCCCACCTATACCGCTGGATCACCCAAGCTAACTTGCGTAACCAACATCGGACTGGCGAGGTTCCTCGGTCCGAGCCGGACTGGCGTTGTCTGCACGGCTCGGGATGACAGATGAGCGAGAACGTCGTTATCATCCCGGCGCGCTGGGGGTCGACCCGATTCCCAGGAAAGCCGCTGTATCAAATCGCGGGGAAACCGTTACTTCGGCATGTCTGGGAACGTTGTCGGCGTGCGCGCAAAATCGACAGCACGATCATCGCCACCGACGACATGCGTATCGCAGAAGCGGCATTCGCCTGGGGCGCGGAAGTGGCGCTCACTTCCCTGAAGCATCAGAGCGGAACGAATCGAATCGCTGAGGTGGCTGCACGGGCGGAAAACTTCTCCATCATCATCAATGTGCAAGGAGATGAGCCGCTGATTCAGCCCCAGTTGATCGAACGAATGGTCGAGACGCTCTTAAAAAATCGTGAGGTCGGAATCGTTACTGCAGCGCACCCGTTCGAAAATCCTCGTGATGCGCTTTCACCGCATCAGGTGAAGGTCGTGATCGATCGCGCTCGTAACGCCCTTTATTTCTCGCGCGCGCCGATTCCATCATCAAAGACCAATGGTCCCTCCTTGTTTCTCCGCCATCAGGGCATCTACGGCTTCCGCCGCACGATCCTTTTGCAATTTGTGAAATGGAAAACTACACCACTGGAGCAGGCTGAATCGCTCGAGCAATTGCGCGCATTGGAGAATGGTGTAAGGGTTCATGTGCTCGTCACTAAACATGGTTCGCCTGGCGTCGATACGCCGGCAGATGCTGAAACGGTAGCCGCTTCGCTGCGTGAGGGAGCAACGTCGCCCGCAGGGCTCCAGCTTCAAAAATCGAGGGCCCGCCGGTGAAATACATTTTCGTCACCGGTGGCGTAGTAAGCTCCCTCGGCAAAGGTCTGGCTGCAGCCGCACTCGGCACCTTGCTCGAGCTACGCGGGCTGCGGGTTGTTTTTCAAAAATTCGATCCTTATCTCAACGTCGATCCGGGGACGATGAGCCCGTTTCAGCACGGCGAAGTTTATGTGTTGAACGACGGCGCGGAAACGGATCTCGACCTCGGGCATTACGAGCGTTTTACCAATTGCATTCTTTCGCGGCACAATAATCTAACCAGCGGCCAGGTTTATGAATCGGTCATCAATCGCGAGCGACGCGGCGATTATCTTGGCAAAACGGTGCAGGTGATTCCGCATGTCACCGATCAGATCAAAGCACGGATCCGCGAGCTTTCCGATGAATCAAAATACGATGTCGTGATTACGGAAGTGGGAGGAACCACTGGTGACATTGAAGGCCTGCCTTTTCTGGAAGCGATCCGGCAATTCATTCTCGAAGTCGGCCCGCAGAATGTCGTGAACATCCATGTCACCCTTGTTCCTTATATTAAGGCGGCGCGGGAATTAAAGACCAAGCCGACCCAGCAAAGCATCGCAAAGTTGCGCGAAATCGGTCTGCAACCGCAGGTCTTGATGTGCCGGACCGAGCACGCGTTGGACGCGGAGTTGCGCCAGAAGCTTTCGATGTTTTGCAGCGTCGCATCGGAAGCTGTGATCGAAGTGCGTGATGTCGCACACACCATTTACGAGGCGCCGCTGATGTTTCACGCCGAAGGACTCGATGCGCTTGTTTGTAAATTGCTCGGTCTGCAAACGCCGGAGCCCGATCTGAGTAACTGGCGCAAGTTTGTCGAGCGCGTGGTCTCGCCCAAAAAACGAGTGAAGATCGCGGTCGTAGGCAAATACATCGATTTACAGGACGCCTACAAATCCATCTACGAATCGTTAACACATGCCGCCGCCAGCCAGGATTGCGGGATCGATCTGAAATTGATCGATGCGGAACGGCTCCAGGACGTAGTGGACGGCCAGCTCAAAGATGTAGCCGGCGTGCTCATTCCCGGCGGCTTTGGCGACCGCGGGGTGGAAGGAAAAATTAAAGCCGCGCGCTTCGCCCGGGAAAATAAGCTGCCCTATCTGGGCCTTTGTCTCGGCATGCAGGTGGCAACCATTGAGTTTGCGCGCAACGTTTGCGGAATCGCCAACGCTAACAGCACCGAGTTCGACCAAACCTCATCCGATCCGGTGATTTGTTTGCTCGATGAGCAACGCGACGTGACCAACAAAGGCGCGAGCATGCGGCTCGGAACGTGGCCGACGAAGATTCAACACGGCAGTCTCGCGGAGAAGATTTATGGGAGCGACGAAGTACTCGAGCGCCATCGGCATCGTTATGAATTCAACATGAAATATCGTGACCAAATGCGCGAGAAAGGCTTCGAAATTTCCGGCACCTCGCCCGATGGCTCGCTCGCCGAGC
Source organism: Verrucomicrobiota bacterium (assembly GCA_003220075.1). Taxonomy (GTDB): domain Bacteria; phylum Verrucomicrobiota; class Verrucomicrobiia; order Chthoniobacterales; family UBA10450; genus AV69. Next base: position 7,818 of record QHRJ01000154.1, on the reverse strand, counting down.
TGGTCGAGTTACGCGATCACCCCTATTTTCTGGCCTGCCAATATCACCCGGAATTTCAAAGCAAGCCGAACAAGCCGCATCCGTTGTTCAAAGGGTTTATCCAGGCGGCATTGGCGCATCAGGGGTAACGCCTGCCTGTCATCCCGAGCGAAGTCGAGGGATCCCCAGGGAAGTTATCTTTAAGACTTCGCGACGGGATCCCTCGACTAGGCTCGGGATGATGGATCAAACCGGGCCGACGCTCGCGCCAACCGATCGTTAATCGCTGCTCCAATCCCCTCCTCCGGCAAACGCTCAGCTACAATTAGATCGAGATCTTCCCGGTCCAGTTCGCGCAGCATTCGGAAGAAATTCGCAGCCGCTTGGCGTGGATCGCCTCGCTCGCTTAACTGGCGCACGACCGCAAACGGAGTCGCGTCGCCGACAGAGGAGAAGCACAGCACACCGATTCCTTTCCCGGATGGAGGCGAAAACTCTCGTAAACTTTCAACCACGATCAATTTCGTTCGGGGCGCGTAGTGTGTCGGCAATTGCCCAGGCGCGCCGACGGTGACCGGTGAGGTTTGTTCACGAACTTCACCAAATGGACGAAGCATCTCGTCCGTGATCGGCCCGCGCCGCCATACCGCAATCACCCGATTTGCAACTTGAACAATGGTCGATTCGATTCCGTGCTCCGTCGCACCGCCATCAACAATCAGAGGAATACGGCCGTTCAACTCATCGAACACGTGTTGCGCCGTTGTTGGGCTGATACGCCCGAATTGATTTGCGCTGGGCGCCGCCAGCGGCCGATTCAGTTTCCTGACTACTTCGTGAAAAGTCAGATGCGCGCTCATTCGCACCGCCACCGTTTCCAATCCCGCCGTGACAATGTCCGGAACAATTTCGCGCTTTGAAAAAATAATCGTCAATGGCCCGGGCCAGAATTTTTCCATTAACTCACGAGCGAGTCTCGATTCAACGGTCGCGATCTCGTCCAGCGCCTCTCGATTTGGCAGATGTACAATGAGCGGATCGAAGCGTGGACGTTCTTTTGCCTCGAAAATTTTGGCGACCGCGTCTGGATTGAGCGCGTCGGCCGCCAGTCCGTAAACCGTTTCAGTCGGGAGCGCGACTACTTCACCGTCGCGCAACAGTTTGATCGCCTTCGCGCACTCCTGCGCGGAAACGACTTCCGTTTTCACTTCGGCAGTTTCGCGGCCAGCACGGCTTCGGTCTGCTTTTTGCGAAACGCTTGGAGACTTTGCCGAATCTTCTTATCGGAAATCGCCAGAATTGCCGCAGCCAAAAGCGCTGCGTTCTTCGCGCCCGCAGATCCAATCGCGAGTGTGCCAACGGGGATGCCTCCCGGCATTTGCGCAATCGAAAGGAGCGAATCTAAACCGTGCAGAGCCGACGACTGGATCGGCACCCCGAGCACGGGCAACCAGGTGTAAGCCGAGATGACGCCAGCGAGATGTGCCGCGCCGCCTGCCGCCGCAATCATCACGCGGATGCCGCGATCAGCCGCCTCGCGCGCAAACTTGGCGGTGGCGTCGGGAGTGCGATGAGCGGATAAAATGTGCGCCCAGTTTGGAATGCCAAGCTCATCTAGCGTCTTCACGCAAACGGACATCGTTTCCCAATCCGAGGAGCTTCCCATGATCACGGCGACAAGCGGTGGCGTTTTCGGCATGGGCCAATCTTAACGATGTTGCGATTGCCGCAACGCGATTTGCGATGTCACGAGTTCGCTTTGCGATTATCGTGTCAATGTGAACGTCGGCGACAATGCCATTGCCCTGATCGGTTTCATGGGCGCGGGAAAATCTGCGGTTGGACGTGAGCTGTCGCGACGCACCGGCTGGCCCCGACATGATACCGACGAAATGATTCGCGAGCAGTTCGGAATTTCCATTCCGGATATCTTCGCGCGTCACGGCGAGCCGGCATTTCGCGAGGCCGAAACTGCGTTGCTCAAAACTTTGCAACGCGGGCTGGCAGGCATCGTCGTCAGTGGAGGAGGAGTTATTTTGCGTGAAGAAAATGTGCGGCTTTTGCGCGGGATGGGCCGCATCATTTGGCTCGATGCCGATGAAGTGGTGTTGTGGCAACGGGCGTCACGTCACAGCACCCGTCCCCTGCTCCAAACACCCGACCCGCGGGCGCGATTTGCCGAGTTGCTGCGGACACGATTACCGCTCTATCAAACGGCGGCGGATCATCGCATCAACACCTCAAGCAGCAGCATCGCGGAAGTGACGGACGAAATTATCGCTCTACTCTAGCAGGCTTCAGATGCAATTGCCCAACATTCCCGAAATCTCGCCCTCCTCCGAGTTAATATTTAGTGTTGCAGGTGCAACATTGGAATGTTTACTGCGGTGTTTGGGAAAAATCTATGAATGCGGAGCGCGGAGTGGCTGACACGCGTGCCCAAGTTGTCAAACTGGCGGGCGACCTCGGTTTTGATCTTTGTCGCTTCGCCAGAGCAGAAACGCCGGAGCACGCCGCGGAATTCCGGGATTGGCTCGATCGCGGCGATGCCGGTGAAATGAATTATCTCGCGCGTAACTTGGAGCGGCGATGCGATCCGCGGCAGGTATTACCGGATGCGAAAACTGTGATCGTTCTCGCGCTTAATTATTTTCAGGGCGCACGCAAAACGCGTCCTGTAACGGCAGGCGTGCTGCCTGCCAAAGATGCGGCCGGCACGGCCGCCGCTACAGGGCGAATTGCGCGGTATGCCTGGGGCGAGGATTATCACAACTTGATCGAAAAAAAGCTGGCGGTGATCGATCAATTTCTGCGCGAATGCGGCGGTGGACAGAAATGTTATGTGGACACCGGGCCGATGCTGGAGCGCGACCAGGCGGCGAGTGCCGGCATCGGCTGGCATGGCAAAAGCACGATGTTATTAAACCGCGAATTCGGGACCTGGTTCTTTCTCGCGGAGATTTTGACCACGCTGGAGTTTGCGCCGGACACCGCGCAAAAAAGTTACTGCGGACGTTGCACGCGCTGTATCGACGCGTGTCCGACGGGCGCGATCACCGCGCCGCACCAAGTGGATGCGCGACGTTGCATTTCCTACCTGACGATCGAATTAAAGGGTTCGATCCCGACCGAATTGAGGCCGCTGATCGGCGATCGGATCTACGGTTGCGACGATTGCCTGGATGCCTGTCCCTGGAATCGTTTCGCAAAAGTCTCGCGCGAGACGGCATTCGCCATGCAGCCCGAGGTCGCGGCGATGAAGTTGCGCGATTATCTAAGTCTTGATGACGACAAATTTCGCCGGCTCTTTTGCAACTCGCCAATCAAGCGCACGAAGCGGCGCGGGCTTTTGCGTAATGTTTGCGTGGCCTTGGGGAACGTTGGAACAGCTGACGATTTGCCGGCGTTAGAGAAGGCGACGTCCGATTCGGAGCCATTAATCGCCGAGCACGCGCACTGGGCGATCGAGCGAGTTAAGGAGCGGGCGGTTGCAGCGAATTGCTGAATCTGTAATCATTAGCGACCGCATCCAACGAGTATGCGCCTGAACGATTTAACCTTTAAATAGTCTAAGGAGCGTCTATTGCAGCCCGCAATGCACCAGCAGCTAACCAGCCCACCCGCCGCGAAGACGGCCGAGGCAGGCGCCCCCGCACCCACCGTCGCTTCACCGCGACGGCGAAAATCACGGCGCCGTCGTTACATTCTTATCGGAATTGGAGCGCTGCTTTTGCTTTTGATCGTCGGTGCGATTATCGCAAGCAAACGGGAGAAGCCGATTCCAGTGACAACGGAAAAGGCGGCGAAGCGAACGATCCTGCAGCTGGTTTCGGCAACGGGCAAAGTCCAGCCGGAAACGGAAGTAAAAATCTCGCCGGAAGTAGCGGGCGAAATTATTGAGCTGCCGGTGATTGATGGTGCGCAAGTGAATAAAGGCGATCTGCTGGTCAAGGTCAGACCCGATTCCTACAAAGCCTTGCTCGAGCAACAGGAGGCGGCGATCAGCGCGGCCAAAGCGACGAATCTTCAACAAAAGGCGACGATGATGAAGACGGAGCAGGATCTCAAACGCGCCGATGACATGTACAACAAGAAAACGATTTCGATACAGGAGTACAACACCGCGCAGGCCGCTTACGACGTGGCGAAGAATACTTTCGAAAGTTCGCTCCATGAGATCGAGCGAGCGCAGGCCGGTTCGAGTCAGGCGCGGGATCAACTTTCCAAAACCACAATCTATTCGCCAATCGATGGTACGGTGACGATCTTAAACAGCAAACTCGGCGAACGTATCGTCGCCACCAATCAGTTTGCCGGCACCGAAGTGATGCGCGTGGCCGATCTCGGCCATATGGAAGCGCGCGTCGATGTGAACGAAAACGATGTCGTGAACGTGAAAGTCGGCGACAAGGCGAGTGTGAAGGTCGACGCTTATGGCGATCGCAAATTTCACGGTACCGTTTACCAGATCGCCAACACCGGGACGACAACGGGCGCGGGAACGCAGGAAGAAGTGACGAATTTCCAGGTCAAAATTCGAATCGACGATCACGATGTACGGTTGAGACCAGGACTCAGTTGCACGGCGGATATCGAGACGGATATGGTGAAAGACGTGGTGGCGGTGCCGATGCAGGCGGTAACGATCCGCACCGGCGACAGCAATTTAAGCCCGGAGGAGATCGAAAAGAAAAAACAAAAAATCGCGCAGCGCGATAAAGGCGACAACAGCGCCGAGCTGGTGAACGAGCGCCAGGAAAAAGCGACCCAGAAAGAAGAGCGCGAAAAACTGGCGAAAGTCGTGTTTTTGAAAAAAGGGAGCAAGGCGCAGCTGCTCAAAGTGACGACCGGAATCGCGGACGACACCTACATGGAGATAAAGAACGGCGTTCAGCCGGGCGACGAAGTGATTTCGGGAAGTTACAGCGCGATCAGTCGGAAGTTGAAGGAAGGCGCCAAAGTTACCTACGACAAGGAAGGGATAAAATAGTGAGAGGTGAGAAGTGAGAGGTAGCTCTCTTCTCACCTACCACCGATTGCGAAACATGGTGACTTCCACTCGTCCGGTTGGTCCACTGGTCATCGACATTGAAAATATCACGAAGGATTACGTGATGGGTGAAGAGACGGTGCGCGCATTGCGCGGGGTGTCGTTGCAGATTCATAAAAACGAATACATCGCCGTCATGGGACCGAGCGGCAGCGGGAAGTCGACCCTCATGAACATGCTTGGTTGCCTCGATACCCCGACCTCGGGGCGCTATGAATTCAATGGGAAAAACGTCGCGGAAATGAACGATGACGAGCTGGCTGCGATCCGAAATCGTGAGATTGGGTTTGTTTTTCAAACGTTCAATCTCCTGCCGCGCTCAACTAGTTTACGCAATGTCGAGTTGCCATTGATCTATGCCGGGATCGATCCGGACACGCGCGAAGAAATGGCTGCCCATGTCTTGCACGAAGTTGGCTTGAGCGATCGCATGAATCACAAGCCAAACGAATTGTCGGGAGGTCAACGCCAGCGCGTCGCAGTCGCGCGCGCACTTGTGAACAGGCCTTCCATCATTTTGGCCGATGAGCCCACCGGGAACCTCGATTCGAAAACGGGCGAAGAAATCATGGCGTTGTTTGAAGATTTGTACCAACGCGGCAACACCATCATTCTGGTCACACACGAGCGCGACATTGCGGTGCATGCGCGGCGCACAGTGCATTTGCGCGACGGTTTAATCGAGACTGACCATGCAGGATTTATTCCGGAACTCGACCTCGTCGCGCTAGAACGACCATGATTAATTACAACGGCATTCTGATTGTGCGGAGCGCAGGCTGTCAGCTTGTCGGCAGCACCGGAACACAGACTTTCAGTGTGTGCGTCCAACGGAGTTGCACTCCGCTGAATAAACGTCTGAGAATCAGCGGACAGAATGTCCGCTGGGCGCACAGGGCTCAGCCCTGTGTTCCGTGATATGAAACGTTTTCTCTACGAGCTCAGCGAAAGCTGGAAAATCGCCGCTTCGCAGATGCGTTCGAACTTGACGCGCTCCACCCTCACCGCCCTCGGCGTCATTATCGGCATCGTCGCCGTGACGTTGATGGGCACCGCCATCGGTGGAATCCAGGTCGGCTTCGACAAGAGCATGTCGATCTTCGGCGATGACGTCCTCTACGTCGGGCAATGGCCGTGGAAAAAGGTCGATGACTGGTGGAACTATCGCGATCGCAAAAAAATCAAGACCGAATACGCGGACGCACTCAATCGCATGATCGCGATGACGCCGAATTCCAACCTGATGATCGCCATTCCGACTTCCAGCGTAATACGCAGCGTCAAATATGCGGACAGCGAAGTAGGCAACGTTTTGGTCCGCGGGACGGTATCGGATTATATCATCACCTCCACGTTTGATTTCAAAGAAGGCCGTTTCTTCAACGACTTGGAATCACGCGGTGGCGCCAATGTTTGCGTGGTTGGCTATGACGTCGCTGATGCGCTGTTTCCGTCAGCGAGCCCGATCGACAAATCAGTTCTGATTAACGGGCAACCATTCAAAATAGTCGGCGTGATCGCGCGGCAAGGCTCGTTTCTTGGCCTCTTCAGTCTCGATTCCATTGTCGTGATGCCTCTGCCTGCGTTTCAGAAATATTTCACCGCTAAAAGTGAAGCGGACATTCTCGTAAAAGTGAAGGACAAGACGGAACTAGCCGAGGCCAAAGACGAGCTCGCTGGTTTGATGCGGCGAGTTCGTGGGTTGCCTCCGGAAAAAAAAGATGACTTCAGCATTAACGAACAGCAGGCGTTAAAGAGCACGCTGGATCCGATCAAGAACTCCATCGCCGTCGCAGGGCTTTTCATTACCGGACTTTCGCTTTTCGTCGGCGCGATCGGCATTATGAATATCACTTTTGTGAGCGTAAAAGAGCGAACGAGAGAGATTGGCACACGCAAAGCGCTCGGGGCGCGGAGGCGCACCATTCTTCTCCAATTCTTAATCGAATCGACCGCCCTCTGCTTGCTAGGCGGAATTATTGGACTGGGCTTTGCCTTTGCCATGTGCTTCCTCATCGGCATCGCTTTCCCATTCTTCCCAATCCAGTTTTCAACCGGGTTAGTGGTTATCAGCATGGTTGTATCGATCCTGACAGGATTGATCTCGGGGTTCGCGCCTGCATGGACGGCATCGCGCCTCGATCCGGTCACCGCACTTAGATATGAATAAGAACACCACAAAGAACACGGAGAACACGGAGGTTCCAAAGAAACTGAATGACCTCACAAAGTCCGTGATCGGCGCCGCAATAGAAGTACATCGCGCTCTAGGACCGGGCTTATTGGAGTCGGCTTATGAAATCTGTTTCTGGCGCGAGTTAAACCTGCGAGAAATTCGATTTCAGCGGCAAGTGCCAATTCCGCTCGAATACAAAGGTGTAAAGCTGGATTGCGGCTATCGCTCGGACGTGATCGTGGAGGAGACGCTTCTCCTTGAACTGAAAGCGGTTGACGCGCTGTTGCCAATTCACGAAGCGCAGTTGCTTAGCTATCTCAAGCTTACGGGGGTTAACGTCGGTTTGTTAATTAATTTTAACGTTGAATTGCTGCGGGACGGGATTCGTAGACACGTTCTAAATTCAGGTCCCCCACTGTTTAGCTCTGTGCGCTTTGCGCCCTCTGTGGTGAATTCCGGACTCTGAACCCATGCAGTTTAAAGAAATCATCGCGATGGCTTTGAGTTCGCTAGGGGCGAACAAGTTGCGTGCGGCTCTAACGATGATTGGCATCACGATTGGCGTGTTCTCGATCATTCTGGTCATGACCGCGATTGGAGCGTTGCAGAATTC
>QHRJ01000251.1 GCA_003220075.1 Verrucomicrobiota bacterium | reverse complement strand
GTGAATATTGCCCAGGAAACCAAAAATGTGGCGTTGGAATCTTTTAAGAGAGCGGTCGCCGCGGCGGACCTCTTTGCGGCGCCCCGCCGCAAAGTCTTTCCCAGATGAATCCGGCGAGGCGCCGGATTCGGCACGCGAGGCGCGTGCGCTCCCCAGATCGCGAACTCCACCGGCCAGGCTGGTGTCGATTTCGTCGAGATGTCCGCCGAGAAGAAATCTCACCATCGTCGGAACGACCGTGCGCGAGAGAAAATAGGAAGCGAGCATGGCGAAGATCACCGCCATGGCGAGTGGTTGAAAAAGAAATCTGGCGGTGCCACTCAGGAAAAAAATCGGTACGAAAACGATGCAAATACAGAGAGTGGAGACGAACGCCGGCACCGCAATCTGCGAGGCGCCGTCGAGGATGGCGCGCACCATCGGCTTCTTCATTGCGAGATTGCGATGGATATTCTCCATCTCGACCGTGGCGTCATCCACCAAAATGCCGACGGCGAGGGCGAGTCCGCCCAGCGTCATCAGGTTCATGGTTTGCCCGAGCGCGCTGAGAATGATGATGGAGCATAGGATCGATAATGGAATTGAAGTCGCAACCACCAGGGTCGAGCGCCAGCTTCCAAGAAAAAGCAGAATCATCAGCGCGGTCAGGCACGCCGCAATCACGCCTTCCTTCAAAACGCCGTTAATGGCGGCGCGGACGAAGATCGATTGATCGAACAGTTGCGTAATATCGAGTTCGGGCGGCAAGGTCGCCTTGATCCGCGGCAGCGCCGCTTTTACCCGGGTGATGATATCGAGCGTAGACGCGCTCGCGCTTTTCAACACCGTAAGTAACGCCGAGCGCACGCGATTTTGCGCGACAATGTTGGTTTGCACGGCGAACCCGTCCCGGACATTCGCGACATCGCGAATGTAAACCATCGCACCATTCACTTGTTTGATCGGCAGATCGTTCAACGTTTGCAAAAGTTGCGGGCTCGAGTTCAGCCGCACATTGTATTCGCGATCGCCGATTTTCTGGGTGCCGGCCGGAAGGATGACGTTTTGGGCATTGAGCGCAGTGCTTACGTCCGCGGGGGAAAGTCCTTTGCCGAAAAGTTTCTGCGGGTCGAGATCGACCATGACCTGGCGCGACTTGCCGCCGTATGGGAGCGGCACTTGTGCGCCTTGCACGGTGGCGAGCTGCGTGCGGATGAAATTCAAACCAAGATCGTAAAGATCCTGTTCCGAGAGTGTCTTACTCGTTAGGCCGAGTTGCAGAATTGGAACATTTGAAGCGCTATATTGAAGGATGAGAGGCGGAGTCGTACCGGGCGGCAGGATGCGCAGGAGCGTCTGCGTTATCGATGTGATCTGGGCAACGCCGGCCTCGACTTTGGCGCCCTCGTGGAAGAAGACTTTAATGACCGAGACGCCGTTGTAACTCTGTGACTCGATATGCTCGATGTCGTTCACGGTTGTGGTCATGGCGCGCTCGGTCACTGTGACGAAGCGCTTTTCCATTTCCTCGGGCGCGACGCCCGGGAAACTCCAGATCACGCTCACGACCGGAATGTCGATCTTGGGAAAAATGTCCGTCGCCATACGCGTGATGGTGACGATGCCCATGAGCACAAGCAGAATGGCCATCACCGTAAAGGTGTAAGGCCGTCTTAGGGCTAAACGAACGATCCACATGACGCATTATCCTTTGTGAGGAAACAGACTCTTCTAAAGAGGGAAGGTACGGGCCGGACGCACGTCGCTGCTATTGCGCATTAGTGAGATTTCCGACTCCAACGTCGGACCTAGCCAATGGTCCCTCTTTAGAGATATAGCTGGAACCGGATTATCCAAACCGGTTTGCGGTACACAAACCTCTTCACCGCTTCTCGATGGATGCGAATGTTATTTCTTCGCCGGCGTAGCACTGGCCGATGCGGCCGGCGTTGCCGCGACGTGGACGACCGTTCCCGTCGTAAGGGAGTCCGAGGGATTGACGATTACCCTGTCGGATTCAGTGACGCCGCTCAGAATTTCGGATTGTATACCAAAGTCTCGGCCGACTTTTACGTCATGGAGTTGCACAACGCCTTTGGCGTCCACTACGCCAACCTGCAGATCTTTGCCGCGAAATATAAGAGTGTTGTCAGGCAAGATAAGCAATTTCCCTAAAACGCTCGTAGGCAGGCGAACCGTAGCATAACTGCCAGGCAGGATCTCATTCTTCGAATTGTCCACCTGTAACTCAACGAGCATGGTTCGGGAATCCGGTGAGACGGCCTCCGAAGTCGAGGCCACCTTTCCCGGATACGTCTTGGCGCTTTCCGCCCCGATCTGAACATTGAAGGTTTGTCCGACTGCGATGTTTGGTGCCTCAGGCTGTGGGACGCGGAAATAAACACGGAGCGGATCTCTTTGTTGGATATGGAACATTTCCATGCTCGTGTTATTTGCGGTGATCAGGTCGCCGACGTTCACGTTACGAGCTGTGATCGTGCCCGCGAACGGCGCGGTCACCCGTTGAAATGCAAACTCCTGTTCAAGGAATCGAAGGTTGGCCGCAAACGCCTCAGTGTTGGCCTGGTTCGTGGCCTGGGAGGTGGCCATGTTCTCGGAGTCGAGCTCTGAGACGACGCCTTGATGAAATAGCTCCTGCCATTTGGCGTTCGTACTCGTGGCTTGCTCCAAACCTTTTTGCGCAAGCGCTGCCTGAGAACGCGCCTGTGCGAGCTGCTGAGCAAGATCAGGTGTGTCGATCTCCGCGAGTAACTGGTCTTTCTCGACATGTGCGCCGATGTCTACGAGCCAGCTTTTGAGGAATCCATTGGCTCGCGCAAAGATGGAGGCTTCCTGCCATGGTTTGACTTCAGCTGGCAAGTTTAGCCCACTGTTCGGCATGATGAGAGCAGGCGTGACGATTCCCACCGTAGGAATCGCCAACTGGTTTGTATCAGCCGTGGCTGTTTGCCGCTGCCGCCATTGAGGAATAAACCCCACGACCAATGCGATCAGGAGCAGTGCGCCGCCGACAATGATCATGCGACGAAATCGTCTCCGTGACCGGACGGGATCTGCTTTATTTTCACCGGTGAGGCCGACGCCGCCGGGATATGTAGTTGTGCTCATATATATAAGAGATGCGTTTAGGTTGCAGGAATGGCCTCTTCGAGGCCGGTTGGTGGAAGATTTTCTTTAGGTTCTGCCTTGGCGGCGACGACTGCCTGCCGATGCAAGAGGCTGAACACTACGGGGACAAAAAGTAGCGTGGCCACGGTGGCGAGGATGAGGCCGCCGATAACCGCGCGGCCAAGTGGCGCATTTTGTTCGCCGCCTTCGCCGAGCCCAAGCGCCATTGGTAACATGCCGATCACCATCGCGGTTGCCGTCATAATTACTGGGCGCAGACGGCCGGTGCCGGCTTCCCATGCTGCTTTCAGCGGATCCATTCCTTCCTGGAGGTGGTTACGCGCGAAGGTCACAACCAGAACGGAGTTTGCAGTGGCGACGCCAAGGCACATGATCGCGCCCATCATCGCGGGAACGCTTAGGGTTGTGCCTGTGATATGAAGTCCCCAAATTACGCCGGCCAACGCGCCGGTGAGAGCAGTCAGAATGATGAATGGATCGAGCCAGCTCTGGAAGTTGACTACGAGCAGCAGGTAAATCAGCGCAATCGACATCAGCATTCCGATGGCCAATCCGGTGAAGCTCGAGCTCATGGTCGAGGCTTGACCGCGCAGAATAATATCGGTGCCGGGCGGCGCCGTTTTTTTCGCTTCCGCAACGATGGGCTTGATGTCGGCAAGGACACCGCCCAGGTCTCTCGCGCCCACGCCGCCGAAGACATCGACTACCGGCATTACGTTGTAGTGCGAATAAATGGGTTGGCTGGTAGTCCGTGAAACGTCGGCGACGTTTTCCAGCAATTGACCATTACCCGTACCAGGCTTGGATGCGGTAATCGGCGTCGACTTTAGGTCGGAGAGCGTCGTAGTTTGAGGTTCCGGCACGCGAACATTAACGAGATATTGAACGCCCGTCGCTGGATCGAGCCAGTAGGTCGGCGTTACCTGACTACTGCCGCTCAAAGCAAGCAGGACTGAGCCGGCCACATCTCTCTCCGAAAGCCCGAGCTGCATGGCCTTCGTTCGATCGACCGAGAACATGACTCTATGCAAGTCGTTAGGCTGTTGAACCCGCACGTCTACGGCGCCGCGAACGCCACGAACTTTTTGGGCGATGGCATTCGCCACCTGCTGGTCGGCCGCTTGATTTCGCCCAACAACCTGAATGTCGAAGGGAGATGGAAGTCCGAAGTTAATCGTCTCGGTTACGATGTCAGCCGGAAGGAAATAGAACGTTACGCCAGGAAAATCGCGGTTAAGGCTAAGACGCAGATTACGCACATAGTTAGCTGTTGGACTATGGCCGGGTAGTAATGAGACTAATATGTCGGCATCTGCTGGTCCTGACACACCACTGTCGTTGTAGCTCAGGTTAATGCCTGAAACCGGAAGTCCGA
>QHRJ01000114.1 GCA_003220075.1 Verrucomicrobiota bacterium | reverse complement strand
TGGCTCTCCCGTGCTGTGCATAATCCGTTTTCCCTGTTTCGGATGGTCAACCCGATACGTCACGTCGATGCGAACGCTCTCGCGAAAGATTCTCTCGAGCGTTTTGGCTACGAGATCGCGATCGTCAGGATGCAGAACGGTCAGCCATTTCGGGAGTGTAGGAATGCCTTCCGATGGATCGAAACCGAAAATCACGAACGTTTCGGGAGACCAATAATCAAATATCCCGTCCGGCTTGAGCGACCAACTTCCCATATGAGCGAGCCGTTCTCCTTCTCGCAGATAAAATTCCCTTTGTTCTAATTCGCTCGTCTTTTCTGCGATCTTTCGCTCAGCACATTTTCGGTCTTCGATATCGACGCTCGAGCCGAACCATTTCGCGATGTTCCCGTGCTCATCACGAAGGGGCACTTTTCGATGCAGAAACGCACGATAAGTTCCGTCAGCCCGCCGAACACGCGATTCGACTTCCAACGGTTCGCCGCTAGCCAAAGCGGCATGCCATTTTTGAATCAGGGTAGCGACATCTTCCGGATGGACACATTCGGTCCATTTCCATCCGCAAACCTCTTCGAGTGACTTACCAAGAAAATCCAGCCAGCCCCGATTAAAATAATCCAGGTATCCGTCAGGCCGACCAGTGTGAATAAACGCGGGAGTCGTATCAACGGCACGATGAAGTGCCGTTTCATTCGCAGCCGATTCATCGTTGTGAAGGGTCTCGTTCGCCTTCATACACGTTTGTTGCTGGTTAGTGCCTAAATGCCCATCAAAGCTACGTCACCGCCCGGGCCGCTTCCATTGTATTTAGAGGCTCGGGTGGCGCGCAGGCGAGCGTAAACACGACGAGTTTCTGCGCTTTCGTCGGGCCCCGGACTGATTACCGAGAACCATTAACTCGCGAAGTGTGTCCGCGGTGGCTGCAGCGTTTGGTTAAGCGGCAGTGTCGGGGGCGAGATCACCGAATGAAAACGACAAATACTAGGAACCGACTTTTTTGTTCACTCCTTTAGAGGCGTTCTCGATCAGCGTTGCAACGGCCTCTGGCTGCGACACATAGATAGCGTGACTGCCCGCAACCTCGACAACTATCGAACCCGCGCGCTTGGACATAAAATGCTGGGCCGGCGGTAGAATCATCTTGTCCTCGGTCGCGATCAAATACCAACTCGGCTTGGTCCTCCATGCCGCCTGACTGATCGTGCCACTGAGTGCGTCGACACCCCACGGAACTTGAGAGTCAGCCATGAACGCTGCCTTTTCAGCGTCCACGTCAGCAGCGAATGAGGAAGCGAACTTTGTCTTGTCGAGAAACAGGTAGCCGTCCACCGGCGGTAAGATCGGCGGCACGGGAGCGCCAGGTGGAGGATCTTTGATGAGGGACGATACCGACTCGCCCTTATCCAAAGCAAAGGCGGCGATATAAACAAGTCCTGCGACCTTTGGATCATTGCCGGCTTCTGTGATTACCGCTCCGCCGTAGGAGTGGCCAACGAGAATCACGGGACCGCTATGCGTCGCCAGAACGCGCTTGGTTACGGCCACATCGTCCGCGAGCGATATCGTTGGATTTTGGACTACGCTGACGGTGTAGCCGTCTTTTTTGAGGATTTTGTAGACTTCTTCCCAGCCGGAGCCGTCCACGAAGCCGCCGTGGACGAGAACTATTGTCTTTATAATCGAATCAGGTTTGCCATTCATAACATTTCCTTTCTCTGCTTGGTCGTTTGTTTTGCTAACCGCGAAAAGTGACGCCGCCTAACGAGAACAAGCTCAGCGACGGCTCCGGCAGACGCAAGTGGCATCGGGTTGAATCACACTAGCGAAGATCGACATCGAATGCATAACGCAGTGGCGCCGTGGCTGGAGCGCTTGATTAGGCCATTTTGGGGACGTCTGATCGGCGACTGCGCGAGAGCTGTCACATCGACTCAGATGTGTCGGCCATAAAACTCAAACGGCAGTGCGGCCTCCGTCGACCGCGAGTCTTGCGCCGTGAATAAAACTTGCACGATCCGTGGCCAAAAACACGATAGCTTCCGCGATCTCATCTGGTGTAGCCGGGGCGGCCAGCCGGCGCCTCGGCGGCCAGTTTCTCCAGCCCTTCACCCATTGCTTCAGTTCCTTCCGTGCGCGTTGGTCCGGGGCTCACTGCATTAACGCGGACACCGCTGGGGCCATATTCGGCCGCCCATACCTTAGTTAGCAGATTAATGGCGGCCTTGCTCGAGCCATAAAGGCTCATGCCCGGCGCGCCGTAATCGGCGACCATCGTCGATAAATTGACGATTGCCCCTTTGCCTTTTTTCGCCATCAGCGGTGCAAGTTCCGCGACGAGGAAGTAGGGCGCCTTGACGTTGAGCGCATACACGTGCTCGAACATTTCTTCGGTGGTTTCATGCGTCGGCCCGAATGGATAGATCCCGGCATTGTTGATTAGAATATCAACATGGCCGCCTCCGAGCTCGACGGCTCGTCTGGCCACTTCGCGCGCGCTCGACGCGTCCTGAAGGTCAGACGAAATAAAATCCGCTTTGCCTCCTGCGGCGCGGATTTCTGCAACCGTCTTCTGGCCGCGTTCAGCATTGCGGCCTACGGACTATGACGTCGATGCCAAGCGCGGCGAGCTTATTGGCTACCGACCGGCCGATACCGCTTGTGCCGCCTGTGATCAGTGCTGTGGATGGATTTGTACTCATTTAAGATTTCTTGGTTCGTTTTCTTCGACTCATCCTAAGACTCGCGCGCAAGAAATAAACCCGAGCAGTTCGTTTTGACTCGTGTGTTACTGTGCAGCCCACGATCATGCGTGCTTCGGAAGAAGATGATGAGCAATTTTACCGCGATGCGAGCGTATCGCGTTTCCGGCGCTTAGTGACGAGCAGTTGGCGACCTTGGACTCGTTAGGCACGCGGCGCCAAGTCAGGCGCGGCGAGATTATTTACAAAGCGGGTCAGCGTGATGTTCCTTTCAATCTCGTCTTGAGCGGCGAGCTCGAGGTTTTTGAATCGCGTGACGGCGATGAGCAAATTCTGGCTACGCCGGGTCCGCGCGATTTTGTTGGCGACATCGCGATGCTCACCGGGACCGCGGTTGTTGCGACTGTGCGCGGCAAAGCTGGTGAATCGGAGATCCTGCAAATTCCCGCGGCACGCTTGCGTCGTGCCTTAGCGGAAATTCCGAGCGTGAGTGAAACGATCGTGAGCGCGCTGATCATGCGACGCAAACGTCTGCAGCGCGATCGCGAATTTACCGGCTTGCGCATCCTTGCCGATCGTGATTCGCGCGAAGGACATCAACTCGACGATTTTCTCGATAAGAATCATTATCCTCACCGGGTCATCGACGCAGCGAGCGAGCAGGGGCAAACGCTCGCGCGAGGGCTGAATCTTGCATCACGTGATCTGCCGGCACTGA
>QHRJ01000113.1 GCA_003220075.1 Verrucomicrobiota bacterium | reverse complement strand
TCACCGGCCCCAAAATGGATTTACACTCCGGAATTTACGGCGGAGCGGTCGCGAATCCGCTCACCGCCATGGCCCGCTTGCTCGCCAGTTTGCATGACGCGAACGGGCACATCGCCATCCCTGGTTTTTATGACGAAGTGTTGCCGCTGGAAGATTGGGAGCGCGAAATGTGGCGCAAAATTCCGGTGAACCTCGATGAAGAAATTGTGAGAGAGACCGGCGTCCCGGAATTATTTGGCGAGAAAGGTTTTTCAACGTTGGAGCGGATTTGGGCGCGACCGACGGCGGAGATCAATGGATTTGGCGGCGGTTACCAGGGGCAGGGGACCAAGACGGTGATTGGACGCGAGGCGATGGCGAAGCTCACTTTCCGTCTCGTCCCGAACCAAAACGGCGACACGATCATAGCTTTGGCACAGAAACATTTGGAAAAAATTTGCCCGCCCGGAGTGAAACTAGACATGGCCGCTGGACATGCCGGTCCGTGGTATCTGACCGATCCGCATTCGAAATACGGTGAGGCAGCTCAGCGCGCGCTCAAGAAAGCCTTCGAACGTGATCCGGTGTTGATTCGCGAGGGCGGGAGCATTCCGATCGTGTCGGATTTCCGTAACATTCTTGGTGCCGAAACGTTGCTGCTCGGGCTTGCTCTGCCCGATTGCCGCGCGCACTCGCCGAATGAGAATTTTCCCTTGGAAAACCTCGACGCCGGAATTCGGATCAACAAAGCCGTGCTGCAAGAAATCGCTGCCTGATTCTTGGTGTAACGCGCGCGGAGGGACGTGCTTCTGCACGTCCCATGATTATGATGCAGGACATGCGGAAGCATGTCCCTCCGGCGGCCCCCTCGCATTCGCTCGGGATGAAGGTGGTGCTAGCATGATTAAATGGTTACGCCGTTCCGTTTCACTACGGTTGCTATCGTTGTAATTACATTCTTTGCGATTTCACCGCCGTTAGGTGCGCAATCCTTCGGCGAAAAAATCAAAAAGATCTTTTCTACTCCGACGCCTACTCCAACTCCGCACAAAAAGAAAAAATCGGCGGCGACAAAAAAAGAATCGGCGTCGCCTTCGCCAACTCCGTCGAGAAAGAAAAAATCGGTCTCCCCATCGCCTGGCGCGTCTCCGACTGCGAAACCAAAAAAGGAATCTTCGCCCACACCGGAGCCGAAAGAAACGCCGTCACCAACATCGACGCCTTCTCTTTCACCAACCGCAACGGCGGTGCCCGAGAAAAAGCGCGGTCTGCCGAACGCGACTTTGTCACCGGAAGCGATCAGTGGTTTCGAGAATTATCCGCCGAAAGTGCAGCAACTTCTCAATTCGGCGCTCGAACTCACGACCCGCAATCTGGATTACAAATACGGCTCAGCCGACCCAGGTAACGGCGGGATGGATTGCTCCGGCTTCGTCTATTTCGTGCTGAAACAAAACGAGGTGGAAGGCGTGCCGCGCGATTCCAGCGAGCAATACATCTGGGTGCGACGAGCTGGGAAATTCGAGCCAGTGGTCAGCCAAAAGGATGATTCCTTCGAATTCGATAATTTGAAACCGGGCGACTTGCTCTTCTGGACCGGTACGTATGCGATTCAGCGCGATCCACCGATCACCCACGCCATGATCTATCTTGGGCGCGAGAGGAAAACCGGTGCTCGCGTGATGGTGGGCGCGAGCGACGGGCGGACTTATCAGAGTCAGCAACGATTCGGAGTGAGCGTATTCGATTTCAAGATGCCGCGCGCGGAGAAAGGTGAGGTCGAGGATGGCAAGGTGCATCCGCGATTCGTTGGTTACGCGCACATTCCGGGATTGTAGAACGCGCTACGTCTCGGTCATCCCGAGCGTAGTCGAGGGATCCCGTGGAAATTAGCTTAAAGGTTTCGCTCGGAATGACGGCGCGTAGTGGGTCGGATCTCCGATGCCCGCTTCGCGGAACCCTGTTCTGCGCAACAAACACGAATCGCACTCGCCGCAGGCGCCGCCGTCTGGCGTTGGGTCATAACAACTCATAGTTAACGAGAATTGGACGTCGAGCTTTGCCCCTTTGCGAATGATCTGCGCCTTTGTCATTTCGATTAGCGGCGCGTGAATCTGGTAACGCGTTCCTTCTACTCCGGCTTTGGTTGCGAGCTGCGCCAGTTTTTCAAATTGAGCGATGAATTCCGGCCGGCAATCAGGGTATCCGCTGTAATCCAGCGCGTTCACCCCGATGAAAATATCGTGCGCCCCGATTACTTCCGCCCAGGCCAGGGCGTAGCTGAGGAAGATGGTGTTCCGGGCCGGCACATAAGTAACCGGAATTCCGCTCGCCATCTCGTTTTCGCCGCGATTTTTTGGGATGTCGATCGTGTCGGTCAAGGCCGAACCGCCAAACGCCCGCAAATCGATTTCGAGTACGCAATGCTTACTAACACCAAGTGATTTCGCGACGTGTTGAGCAGCGGCGATTTCAATTTCATGGCGCTGCCCGTAACGAAAGGAGAGCGCAAAAACTTCATAGCCTTCGTCTTTCACGATCGCCAGTGTCGTCGCCGAGTCGAGACCGCCGCTCAGCAAAACAACGGCACGTTTCATCTCCTAGCGGCAGGGCGACGCGCTGCGGAGCCGTCGCTTTTCGCCGGCTCGACAGAGTCTCGCTCTGCCGAGCGATCAGGAAAACTCGCCCGCACCGTCAGCGCGATTCCACCGCGCGCGGAAAAGGAGGCGGTGATGTTTGCTTCACGTGGTTCGCAGGCGCGAATGAAATCATCGAGAATGCGGTTCGTGATCGCTTCGTTGAATCCGCGCTCATTGCGAAATGAGGCCAGATAAAATTTTAGCGATTTGCTTTCGATACAAAATTTGTCCGGGATGTAATCGATTTCGATTTTGGCGAAATCTGCCTGTCCGGTTACCGGACAAAGCGCAGTGAAATCCGACGTTTCAAAATGAATCCGGTAGTTGCGGCGGGCCGGATTGGAAAAGGTTTCTAATGTCACTTCCGCGGGCGAGGCGGGAATACGCGCCTCGCTCCGCCCGAGTAGGGTTAAGCGCGCTGATTTCGCTTTTCTTGCCACGCGCGATTATCGTGCGAAATCGGTGGTGTTCAAACCTGGGCCATTCGCATGATAGAAACGCAAACCGGCATTGCTAATCCCGCGGTTATCGACCTATTTG